>CAZPWV010000131.1:0-6592 GCA_964590825.1 uncultured Rhodobacter sp.
GAGCGCAGCGGAACCCAAAACCGGTGCTGAAAAAAGCGGCAATTTCTTTTCGCACCCGCAGAATGCGCAACTTCCTGCCAGTTCCCCCGGCACCTTGCGCAACTTTGCGCCGCCAAGGCCGTTGCGTCGCCCGATTGACGCATCCGTGAAGCAATCTCTCTTGCCAGATTTTTGGCACTGTGGCTATAGAAGCGGCAAAAGGGCTGCCTGCGGGTGGCCTTTGGAACTATCTGACATTGCATGGAAAACCAATGCCCCGCCGTCGCACTCAAAGCCCCGCCCTGCTGACCCGCCGCCGCCTTCTCGCGACGCTGTCGGCGGCGGCCATCCTTGCCGTCGGCGGCCCCCGGCTGCGGTCAGCGCAGGCACAGGAAAGCGTCCCCCCCGTGGCCGCCCCGCTGCCGGCCGCGCCCCCTGCCGCAGCGCAGCAACCGTTCAGCTTCGACAGTCTCACCGAGCAGATGCGCAGCCTTGCCGCTGCCGGCCCCGACAAGCCGCTGGAAATCGGCGAAAGCTTCCTGTCGCAACTGACCTATGACGATTACCGGTTGATTCGCTTCGACCCTCTGCGGGCGCGCTTTGCCGAGGTGGAAAACACCCATTTCCAACTGCATGCCTTCCACATGGGCTGGCTGTTCAAGGAACCGGTGCTGCTGCACGCGGTGCAGGACGAGCAGGCGGTGCCGATGACCTTCGACACCGATGATTTCATTTACGAACGCGAGGCACGCGACCATGTGCCGCCGCATGTGGCACTGCCGGGGGTGGCCGGGTTCCGCCTGCACACCCCGCTCAACCGTCCCGATGTTTTCGACGAGCTGGTGGCGTTTCAGGGCGCCTCCTATTTCCGGGCGCTCGGGCGCGGTTCGGCCTATGGGCTTTCGGCGCGGGGGCTTGCACTCAATACCGGGCTGGCCGTGGCCGA
Organism: uncultured Rhodobacter sp.; assembly: GCA_964590825.1. GTDB lineage: Bacteria > Pseudomonadota > Alphaproteobacteria > Rhodobacterales > Rhodobacteraceae > Rhodobacter. The sequence goes on from CAZPWV010000131.1 coordinate 926, forward strand.
GGAATTCCCCCGATTCACCCGGTTCTGGGTCAAGCGACCGGCACCGGGGGGCGAAACCATCACCGTCTGGGCCGCGCTTGAAAGCGCCTCGGTCACCGGAGCCTATCGGTTTCTCATCACCCCCGGCTTCGAAACGGTGATGGAGGTCACGGCGCGGCTGTTCTTCCGCACCGATGTCGAGCAGTTGGGCATTGCGCCGCTGACCTCGATGTTCCTTTTCGCCGAGCGCAACCGCCACGCCTTTGACGACTACCGCCCCAATGTGCATGACAGCGACGGGCTGGGCATCACCCGTGCCGATGGCGAGGTGCTGTGGCGCCCGCTGGCCAACCCGCCGCGTCTGGCGACCTCCTATTTTGCCGAGGAAGCGCCGAAATCCTTCGGGCTTTATCAGCGCGACCGCGAATTCGACCACTACCAGGATGACGCTGCCCGCTACGAGCGCCGCCCCTCCTGCGTGGTCGAACCGATGGGCGACTGGGGCAAGGGCGCGATCCGGCTGGTTGAAATTCCCTCTGATCTGGAGGTGAATGACAATATCGTTTCCTTCTGGGTGCCCGAGGCGCCGGCCAAGGCGGGCGAAAGCCGCGAGTTCAGCTATCGGCTGCGCTGGGGCGACATTGCCTTTGCCGAGGCCGACAGCCGCGCCCATGTCAAGGAAACCCGCACCGGCGAGGGCGGGGTTTCGGGGGTGGAAAACACCGCCGGCACCCGCAAGTTCGTCATCGATTTTGTCGGTGGGCTGATGGACAGCCTTGGCCATGACGCCGCCGAAGACCTGAGCATCGTCGCCACCGCCGGCAAAGGCGAAATCGTGACCAAGGTGCTTTCGCGCAACAACACCGATGGAATCTGGCGTCTCGTGCTGGATGTGCGCCCCACCGAGGGTGACACCGTCGAACTCGCTGCCCATATCGCCGGCTACGGCCGCAAACTGACCGAAACCTGGCTCTATCAGTGGATCCACGCATGACCGCGCATTCGCCCTCTCTTGTGGCCTTCGCCCCGCAGGCCGCCCTTTCTGCCGAAGCGCTGGTGTCCGGGCCCTGCGCCTTGCCGCAGGCGCCGCTGGCGATGCCGGCGCAGGTGATCGAGGCTGAGCACGGGCTTTTGCGCCGTGTGCTGGGGGGGCTGATGCCGTTCCGCCCCGCCGCACCCTCTGCGGGCGCCGGCCTCTGAGACCATGACCTCGCAGCCCCTCACGCGCTTGCGGCTTTTTGCCCTGCGCTCGGCGGCCGTGCTGCTCAGCCTTGTTGCGGGTCTGGGGGCGTTCATTCTGTTCTTGCAGTTCGGCGCGGTGGACGGGGTCGATTTTCTGGACGTCACCCGTGCCCTGCTGATCCTGATTTCGACCCTCTGGCTGGCCTGGGGGGCAATTCAGGCGCTGATCGGGCTGGCCGGCACCGCGCGGCCGCCGCCCGGCGATCCGCAGGCGGCGATCCTTGGCCGCACCGTGGTGCTGGTTCCGGTCTATAACGAAGATCCGCTGGTGACCTTTGCGCGCATCGCCGCGATGGATGCTTCACTGGCGGCCACCGGCAGCACCGCCGAGATCCATTTCGCCGTGCTGTCCGACACCCGCAACGAGACCATCGCCACCCGCGAGTTGCATCTTTTCGCCCAGCTTGTCGCCGAACGAAACGGCATTGGCCGCTTTTTCTATCGCCGTCGCGCCCAGAACACCGGCAAGAAGGCCGGCAATATCGAAGATTTCATCACCCGCTCCGGCGCCGCCTATGATTTTGCCCTCATTCTGGATGCCGACAGCCTGATGGAGGGCGAAACCGTCTTGCAGATGATCCGCCGGATGGAGGCCGAACCGCGGCTGGGCCTGTTGCAGACCCTGCCCAAGGTGATCCGGGCACGGTCGCGCTTTGGCCGCGCCATGCAGTTTTCGGCCGCGTTCTTTTCGCCCGTCTTCGCACGGGGTCTGGCAATGATGCAGGGCGAGACCGGGCCGTTCTGGGGCCACAACGCCATGGTGCGGGTGCGGGCCTTTGCCGAAAGCTGCGGGCTGCCGGCGCTGAAGGGCAAGCCCCCCTTCGGCGGCCATGTGATGAGCCACGACTATGTGGAGGCGGCGCTGCTGGCCCGTGCCGGCTGGATCGTGCGGCTCGACGATGACCTTGGCGGCAGCTTCGAGGAAGGCCCCGAAAACATCGTCGATCACGCCAAGCGTGACCGGCGCTGGTGTCAGGGCAATCTGCAACATTCCCGCATCATTGGCGCGCCGGGGCTCAGGCCCTGGTCGCGCTTTGTCTTTGCACAGGGCATCATGGCCTATATCTCGCCGCTGTTCTGGCTTGGCTTCATCCTGGCCTCGATTGCCGCGCCGCTGATGGCGCCGCCGCCCGACTACTTCCCCACGCCCTATTGGCCGATCCCCTATTTTCCGCCCTCTGCCGCCTCGAAGGCCATCGGCCTGGCTATCGGCGTATTCGGACTGTTGCTGTTGCCCAAGATCCTCATCGCCGCCAAGGCCGCGCTGCGGGGCCAGGCGCGGGGCTTTGGCGGGGCGGGGCTGGCCTTTGGTTCGACATTGGCCGAACTGCTGCTGTCCTCGCTCACCGCGCCGGTGCTGTTGATGTATGCGACGCGGTCGGTGCTGCAGGTGCTGCTTGGCCGCGATGGCGGCTGGCCCACCAACAACCGCGGCGACGGCACGCTGAGCCTCGCATCAAGTTTCGCCGCCGCGCATTGGATCGTCAGCATCGGGCTGGTCGGGTTGATGGTCACCTGGGCCTTTGCGCCGGGGCTGCTGTTGTGGCTCCTGCCGGTGGGTCTGCCGATGGTCTTTGCGCCGCTGATCCTGTGGTGGACCTCGAAACCCTCGCGCTCGCGGCTGATGGGGGTTCCGGCCGAATATGTCCCCTCGCCGGTGGTGGCCCTGCACGATGCGCTTCTGGCCCGCTGGACGCGCATCGACGAGGCCGAAACCACCGCCGAAGCCGCCCATCCCCATCACGAGTTGCCCGCCCATGGCTGACCCCCGCCTTGCCCCCCTGCCCTCGGGCAGCCGTGACCCGCGACTGGATTTTTTCCGCGGGCTGAGCCTGGTGATGATCTTTCTCAACCACGTTCCGGGCACGATCTACGAGCATTTCACCTCGCGCAATTACGGCCTCTCGGATGCCGCCGAGGGGTTCGTGTTCATGTCGGGCTGCGCGGCGGCGCTGGCCTACGGGCCAAAGCTGAAAGACGGGCTGAACGGCCCCGGCATCCGCAAGGTCTGGGGCCGGGCCTGGCTGCTATACATGGTGCATATCCTGACCGCGGTCTGGGCCATTGCCATTGCCGCCGGTGCCGCGCTCTGGTTTGGCGGCGCGGAAATGCTCAAGCACAATGCCTTTGGACCGCTGGGCAGCCAGCCGCTGGCCTTTCTGGTGGGCATTGCCACAATGGGCCACCAGCTTGGCTATGTGAACATCCTGCCGATGTATGCGGTGCTTTTGCTGGGGGCGCCGTTCCTGATCCGGCTGGGGCAGCGCAAGCCGATGGGGCTGTTGGCCTTTGCCATCGGGCTGTGGTTTCTGGCCGGGATGACCGCGCTGAACCTGCCCAATTACCCGTTCAAGGGCGGGTGGTTCTTCAACCCCTTTGCCTGGCAGTTGCTGTTCAGCCTGGGCATCCTGACCGGGCTGGCGCTGCGCGAGGGGCGGCGTTTCGTGCCGATCCGTCATTGGCTGATCTGGCCGGCACTGGCCTTTGTGATCTTTTCGGCGCTTTGGGCGCAGTCGGTGCAGATGATGTCCGGCCTTGGCCATGTGATCTGGACGATCCTGCAATATGGCGTGCCACGGTTTCTGGTCGATTTCGACAAGACCTATGTGTCCACGCCGCGACTGCTGCATTTTCTGGCGCTGGGCTATCTGCTGTCGCTGCCCGGCGTGATCCCGCGCCTTGCCGCAGCCCGTCTGACGGCGCCGGTGCGTCTCCTGGGGCGGCATGGGCTTCAGGTATTTGCTCTGGGCACGGTGCTGGCAATCTTTGCGCAGGCGGTGAAGACCTCGCATCCCGCCGGTTTCGCGCAAGACAGCGTGCTGATTCTGGGCGGTCTGGCGCTGCAATGGGCCTTTGCCGCGATCCGCGAACGGATCAAGCGCCCGCCGCCGGTGCGGCTGCACCACGGCGCCGAGGGCCCGGCCACGGGTTGAGGCGCCCTTTTGGCAGGCGCTACAGCCCCGCCTCGCACCGCGCCGCCGCCGCTTTCAACGCCTTCAGCGCCGCCTGCACCTTTGGCGTGCGGTGCAGATCGACATGGCTGACCAGCCAGAACGGCGCCTCCCATTCGGGCTGCGGGCCGATCACCTCGACCAGCCGCGCATCGGCCCGCCCCTCCAGCACCGGAATGAAGCCAAGGCCCAGACCGGCCCGCACCGCCGCCGCCTGCGAGGCCATCTCGTTGGCCAGGAAAACCACCGCTTCGGGCGGCACATGGCTGGCCAGCCAGCGAAAGAACGGCGCCCGGCTGTCACGGGCATCGGGACCAACGAAGCGATGCCCGGCCAGATCGTGCACCCCCGCGGGCCGCCCGTGCCGGGCAATATATTCCGGCGCGGCATAAAGCGCGGAATGGTTCACCCCCAGCGTCTGCACCACATTGTCGGGCTCGGTCGGGCGCGAGCCGGCGCGGATCGCCACATGGGCCTCGCCATATTCGAGCCGAAACACCCGCTGATCGGTGATATAGCGCAGCACCAGCGCCGGATGTTCCTGGGTCAGCGCCGCCAGCGCCGGCATCACCAGCCCCGCCAGGCTGGGCAGCGAGGTGATGATGAGTTCGCCGCGCATCTCTTCGCCCGCGCCGGCGATCCGCGCCGCCAACTGGGCAAACTGGTCCTCGGTCGCCTGCCCCACCGCCAAGAGCTGGCTGCCGGCCTCGGTTGGGGTGTAGCCGCGCGGATGGCGCTGAAACAGCTTCGTGCCCAGCCGCGCCTCCAGCGCATCGACATGGCGGATCACCGTGGCGTGATGCACGCCCAGCACCTCGGCCGCCCCCGAAACCGTGCCCATCCGCGCCACCTGATAGGCGGTGCGGATCTCATCCCAGTTGTCAAACCGCATTTGTGCATTCCTGAACAAGACCGCCGCCATTCTTGCAAAAGCGTTTGGCATTGCAAGGGTCGTTTGCCGCCTCCCGTCGCGGTTCCGCCGGCGCCACCGCCGGAACGCTTGGTTGACTCGGGCCGGCTTTTCGCTTAAGTCACCGCAGATTCCCCGGAGGACTGACCCCTCCGGTCCCCGCAACATGCGGGGATCGCCACCAGTCAGCGCGTTGCGCCCACTGGTGCGCTTGTCGTTTGTCTTGCCGGTTTCCGGCGCAGGAGGTGGCCATGTTCGAGTCTCTTTCCGAACGCCTTGGCGGCGTGTTCGAACGCCTGACGCGGCAAGGTGCGCTGTCCGCCGATGACGTCCGCACCGCCCTGCGCGAAGTGCGTGTGGCGCTGCTTGAGGCCGACGTTTCGCTGCCCGTGGTGCGCGATTTCATCAAGCGCGTCGAGGCCAAGGCCACCGGCGCGGCGGTGACAAAATCGATCACCCCCGGCCAGCAGGTGGTGAAGATCGTCCATGATGAAATCGTCGCCATGCTCTCGGGCGACGAAGATGCCGATGCGCTGAAGATCGACAACCCGCCCGCGCCGATCCTGATGGTCGGTCTGCAGGGCT
>CAZPWV010000132.1:0-235 GCA_964590825.1 uncultured Rhodobacter sp.
GATCTGGGGGGCGGTGCTGGCGGCCTCGGCCACGCTGGCCTCGGTGACGCCGCCGTCAAAGGCGAAGACCGGTGCATAATCGGGCGCAAGTTCGGCGCAGCGGCGGCGCAGATCGCGCAGCCGGGCACTGGCGGCGGGCAGATCGGCGGCCTTGCCGTCCCGCGGGTCGAGCGCCAGCACAAGGATCAGATCGGGGCGCAGCGCCGTCAGATCAAGGGTCAGCGCCAGCCCCAGA
>CAZPWV010000132.1:245-6570 GCA_964590825.1 uncultured Rhodobacter sp.
CACCGCCAGCCCGGCCAGCACCGGGCGGCCCTGCGCGGTGGCGGCGGTGCGGATCGCCGCAAGCGCCTGCGCGGCACCCGTCGCCTCGGCATGAACCGCGATGATATCGGCCCCCGCCTTGACAAAGCCGGCCACATGGCGGGCGGGTTCCTGCACCATCAGGTGCACGTCGCGCAGCAGGCCCGCCCCCGGACCCGTGCCCAGCGCGGCCACAAAGGCCGGCCCGGCGGTGATCTGCGGCACGAAGACGCCATCCATCACGTCGAAATGCACGATCGCGCCGCCCCAGCCCGCGAGCCGCCCGGCAGCGGCCGAAAGCGCCCCCGGATCGGCGGCAAAGATCCCCGCGCTGAGACCGCGGCAACGGCCGCGCAGCGCCGTCATGGGGTTTGCGGCCAGAACATTTTGAGCCGGGGCATTTTGGAGCGGGGCGTTTGGGGGGGCGGCGTTTGCGGGCATGGGCCTATTCCCCCTGCAAAACGGCCGTCCGGTCGGGCATGACCAGGCGGAAATAGTCCTTCTCGCGCCCGCCAAGGGTGATCTCGGCCAGGCCTTTGACGGTTTCGGCATAATGCGCGGTCAGCCGGTGGGCATCGACGGCGGCGGCGGAATCGAAGGCCTCGTAGATCACGAAGTGATGGTCGTCTTCGACATCTTGCAGCACGTCAAAGCGGTGGTTGCCGGGTTCGGCGCGGGTGCCGTCAAAGTTGACGCGGAACACCTCGAGGAAATCGGCGATCCGCCCCGGGCGCACCCGGATATGCACCAGTTGAACGAACATGGACCCTCCTCCCGGTCATCGACGATGCTGCCGCGCAGCAAGATCGAGACTCATTTACCGATCATTTGTTACATCAAAAAACTTTTGAACGATCCTGTCAAGCCGCCGCAAGGCGAGCAAACATGGATTCCTTTGGCAACGTGCGGAATCATGCGGGGCGGCGGCCATTGACAGGGCAGGGCTTTGGTGATCGTTTGTTTGCAGATACAAGTGGTGAACCGATGAGCCAAGTTGACACACCCGATAGCGGACCGATCACCGACCTCGAGGAGGTGGAGCAGATCACCCGTGCCGCCTGGCACTATTACAATGACGGCCTGACCCAGAACCAGATTGCCGACATGCTGGGCACCTCGCGCATCAAGGTGTCGCGGCTGCTGGACAAGGGCCGCCGCGCCGGGCTGATCGAGCTGCGCATCAACTCGCCCTTCGAGGGCTGTCTGGGGCTGCAACAGGAACTGGTCGCCGCCTTCGGGCTGGCCGAGGCGCGGGTGGTGCCCGAGGCCGAGGGGCTGGCCGTGGCGCCGCGGATCGGGCGGGCCGCCGCAAGCCTCTTGATGCAGACCATCGCCCCCAACGACCTGCTGGCCATCGGCTGGGGCGAGGCCACCACCACCACGCTGCGCTTCATGGCGCCGGCGCTGGCACAAAACAACGTCGCGCTGGTCAGCCTGACCGGCGGCGTTTCGACCTATATCGGCAATACCGGCATCAACGGGCCGCGCAACAATGCCCATCTGATCCCCACGCCGCTGCGCGTTTCCTCGCCCGAACTGGCGGGGATGCTGCGGCTTGAGCCCTATGTGCGCCATGTGCTCGACATGGCGCTGACGGCCCGCACCGCGCTGATCGGGGTGGGTTCGGTGGCGCGTTCGGCGACCCTGGTGCGCTACGGCTATTGCACCAGCGCCGAGATCGAACTGTTCACCCGCCAAGGCGCGGTGGGCGATCTGCTGGGGTTCTTCTATGACCGCGACGGCCAGGTGCTGGATCTCGACATTCACCGTCATGTGGTCGGCGTGACCTTGCAAGACATGCGCCGCATCCCCGCGATCATTGCCACCGCCGCCGGCCCCGAGAAGGTCGAGGCGATCCTCGGGCTGTTGCGCGGACGCTTTGCCAATACGCTCGTCACCGATGAACCCACGGCGCGGGCCTTGCTGAAGGGGGCACCATGAGCAGCCATTTTCTTGTGCTGGATGCGGGAACCGGCTCGGGCCGGGCGGTGATCTTTGACCGGAGCGGCCGGCAGATCGGCTTTGCGCAGGAAGAATGGCGCCACCTGCCCGAGCCGGGCGTGCCCGGATCGATGGGGTTCGATGTGGCCGGGGCCTGGGCGCTTTTGGTGCGTTGCACCGCGGCGGCGCTGGCCAGATGCGGCCTGACCGGCGCCGATATCGCGGCGGTATCCTCCACCGCGATGCGCGAGGGGATCGTGCTTTATGACGGCGCGGGGCAGGAAATCTGGGCCTGCGCCAATGTCGATAGCCGCGCCAGTGCCGAGGTGGCCGAGCTCAAGGCCCGCGCCGCAGATTTCGAGCGTCGCTTTTACACCGTTTCGGGGCAGACCTTCGCGCTGGGGGCGCTGCCGCGGCTCAACTGGGTGCGCCGGCACCGGCCGGAGATTTTCGGCAAGCTGCGCAAGCTGTCGATGATTAACGACTGGATCGGTGCCAGGCTCACCGGCGAGATCACCGTGGAACCCACCAACGGCTCCACCAGCGGCCTGATGGACCTGTCGCAGCGGGACTGGTCGGACGAGTTGATCGCGCTGGCCGGGCTGGACCGGGCGATGTTTCCGCGCGTGGTCGAGCCGGGGGTGGTGGTGGGCCATGTCACCGCCGCCGCCGCCGCCGAAACCGGGCTGGCCGAGGGCACGCCCTTTGTTGCCGGCGGCGGCGATGTGCAACTGGGCACGGTGGGGCTGGGGGTGCTGGGGCTTGGTGCGGCGGCGGTGCTGGGCGGAACCTTCTGGCAGCAGGTGGCCAATATTCCCGCCGGTTCGGTCGATCCGGCGATGCGGGTGCGGGTCAATTGCGCCGCGCTGCCGGGGATGAACCAGGCCGAGGCGATCAGCTTTTTCGTCGGGCTGACCGCACGCTGGTTCCGCGATGCGTTTTGCGCACCGGAAAAGGCCCGGGCCGAGGCCGAGGGGCGCGATGCCTATGACCTGCTCGAAGATCTGGCGATGCAGGCACCGCCGGGGGCGCAGGGCATCATCGCGGTCTATTCCGACGCAATGGATTTCGGCAACTGGTATCACGCCGCGCCGTCGCTTCTGAACCTCAGCCTAGATCCGGCGATCTGCAACAAGGGCACGATCTTCCGCGCGATTCAGGAAAACGCCGCAATCGTTTCGGCCGAGAACCTTGGCCGGGTGGCGGCCTTTGCCGATCTGGCGCAAGAGACGCCGCTGGTGCTGGCGGGGGGGGCGGCAAAGGGCCGGCTCTGGCCGCAGATCGTTGCCGATGTGACCGGGCGGCGCCTGCGCATTCCGCGGGTGCGCGAGGCAACGGCGCTGGGCGGTGCGGCGGCGGCGGCAACGGGGGTGGGGCAGTTCGCCTCGCTTTCCGAGGCGGCGCAGGCCTTTGTGGTCTTTGACCGCGAGGTGGCGCCCGATCCGGCCAACCGCGCGGTGTACGATCTGGCCCGCAAGCGCTGGCTCGCGGCCTATGCGGCGCAAAAGGCGCTGGTCGATGCGGGCGTCACGCAGACGATGTGGCGCGCCCCCGGAACCTGAGCGCCCGGCACCTGAGGGGCAAAGCTCGCAGCCGAACCGGGGCAGCCGAACCGGAGCCGCCGCATTGGAGCCGCCGCAGGCGCCAGAGCCGACGCCGCCAGAGGCCGGCGGGAACCGTGCGCAAACGGGAACCTGCGCCGGAGGAAGGGACGCCCCCTCCGGCGCAGGCCACCTGCCGGGGCGTCAGCCCGCCCCGGCAGGCATTGGCAGGGCGCCCGTCTTGTAGGGCGTCCAATCGGTGATCTCGGGGTAGAACTGGCGCCGCCAGGCCCGCACCCGCGGGTTGAAGAGCCGCCGCCAGACCGGCGGGATCATCGCCAGAAAGGTCATCGGCGGGTAGCCGGTGGGCAGCATCGGCACCTCGTTGGCGCCATAGACCTGCAACAGCGGATAGCGGCGCATCGGGTGAACATGGTGATCGGCGTGGCGTTGCAGGTTTATCAGCAACAGCCCCGATACCCGATGCGCCGAATCCCACGAATGATGCGGTCGGACCGGCTCATATTTGCCTGCGCCCAGATATTTGCGCGTCAGCCCGTAATGCTCGACGTAATTGGTCAGCTCCAGTTGCCACACCGCGATGAAGGCTTGCAGCACGAAAAGCCCCAGCCCCATCCAGCCGCCCAGCGCATAGGCCAGGCCCAGAAACAGCGCCTGCAGCGCCAGGTATTTCCAGATCGGGTTGGCGATGTGCCAGGCGCTCTTTCCGCGCCGCGCCAGCATCGCCCGCTCGGCCCGGATCGCCGAGCCGAAGCCGGTCAGCAGGATGCGTCCGAAGGCGCGATAAAAACCCTCGTTGTAGCGCGCGGTTACGGTGTCGCGCGGGGTGCCGACCCAGGGATGATGAACCAGCATATGCTCGGTGCGGAAGTGGCCATAAAGCACCAGCGCCATCAGCAGATCTCCCAGACCGCGCTCGATCCGGCCGGATTTGTGAAACAACTCATGCGCATAGACGATTCCCACCGTGCCCGTGGTGACGCCGATGCCAAAGATGATGCCAAAGGTTTCCAGCGCCGAATGGCCGCCGACATGGGTAAGATAATAGATCGTGCCGAAGACCAGCAGCAATTCGACCGGAAACCAGATCCAGGTGAGCAGGCGAAACCAGAACAGCTTTTCATCGGGCGTGTCCGGGTCGGGGTTGCGCAGGTCTTGCCCCAGCACCGTGTCCAGCAGCGGCATCAGCACCCAGCCGTAAAACGGAATGAGCAGGATCGTCCAGCCGCCCTGAACCGCGGCCAGCGCCACCAGCGGCACGAAGGTCAGCGTCATCCAGTAAGGCCAGGCCCGCAGCGGCTTGGCCGGGGCGGGCGGCTCAGTGTCGGGCCCAGTCACGGGCCCAGTCGCGGGTCCAGTGTCGGGCAGGGCATCGGGGTGAGAAATATCGGTCATGGCGAAACCTCGGGTGAAGCGTTTCGGGGGGATCCGTCGGGGCCGGGAAAGAGGCGCCGTTTCAGGCGCAGGCGGATGCCGTTTGCGGCGCGCACGGTCAGGTGGGCCTCGGGGATGGGGATGTCGTCGGGCAGGGGTTCGAAGCGGAAGGCCCGCACCAGCATGGCCAGCAGCAGGGTTCCCTCGGCCATGGCGAAGGCCGAACCGGGGCAGACGCGGGGCCCTTCGGAGAAGGGGACATAGGCCGAGCGCAGGCAGTCCTTGCCGTTTTCGGTTTCCCAGCGGGCGGGGTCGAAGCCGTCGGGGTTGTCCCAAAGCCGTTCGTGGCGGTGCAGGTGCCAGGGGCTGACGATCACCTGCGCCCCCTTTGGCACCTTGCGGGAGCGGAACTCCATCGGACAGGCCGCCTCGCGCACATACATCGGCACCGGCGGGTAAAGCCGCATCGTCTCGCGAAACACCGCGCGGGAGAGTTTGAGCCGGTTGATGGTGGAGAAATAGGGGATCTCATGGCCAAAGACCGCCTCGGCCTCGGCGGCCAGACGGTCCTGCCAGTCGGGGTGGGTGGCCAGCAGGTAAAGCGCCCAGGCCAGCGCGGCGGCCGAGGTTTCATGCCCGGCCAGAAAGAAGATCGCCACCTGATCGACCATTTCGTCGGTGTCGAAACAGCGGCCGGTTTCCGGGTCGGCGGTGGTCATGATCTTGGTGGCCAGGTCGTCGGGCGCGGTGCCGGCGGCAATCTGCTCGGCCCGCATCTGCGTCAACTGCCCGATCAGGCCGCGGATCGTTGCCGCGGTCTGCCGGGTCTTGCGCGAATGCCAGCGCGGAAACCACTTCGGAAAGGGCAGGATCGCGGCCAGATTGGCCACCGGATGCGCCGATTGATGGGCGCGAAAGGCGGCAAAGGCGGCCTGGGCGATGTCATGCTCGATCGGCAGCGAAAACAGCGTGCGAAAGATCACATCCATCGCCAGATGGCTGGTTTCGGCCTCGATTTCCAGCACCCGCCCGTCGGCCAGCGGCTGCAACCGCGCCACCGCCGCCATGCCGCTGTCCCACATCGCCGGAAACACCTCGCGCAGCCGGCCGCCCTCGAAGGCCGGGTCGATGATCCGGCGCTGATGCTCCCAGAGCGCGCCATTGGTGATGAAGACCGACTGTCGCAGCAGGGGCCGCAACCCGATGCGGATGCGCTCGGATTTGGGGAAATCATGGATCGAGCCCTTCAGCACCCGATGCACCAGTTCGGGCTCGTTGCACAGGAACGAGCGAAAGAACGGGGTGCGGAATTCCGCCATCCAGGCCCGGTAGAGACGCGCCGGCTGCGCCGACAGGATATCGCGCCGAAACAACCGCAGATAGCCCAGCAAAGACACCGTCCCAACCCGCGACCGCGGCTTGGGGGGAAG
>CAZPWV010000133.1:0-6544 GCA_964590825.1 uncultured Rhodobacter sp.
GTGTCGAGAGTGCGCATGAGGGTCCGCCTTTCTGCTCTGCCTTGCTGCGAACGCTCTGTCGAGGGAATCGCCTCGACAGAGCGCAGCATCATCCTTAGCCTCGATGGGTGTCAAATCTTGTCGGGGGGGTAATGTCCTTTTCCAAAGCCCAGGACCTGATCCGCCTTGCACAGATGGCGGCGGCGCGGCGCGGTGGCGTCAGCCTGGATGACATCATCGCCGAATTCGGCGTCTCGCACCGCACCGCGCAGCGCATGACCCAGGCGCTGGAGGAGGTGTTTGCCAATGTCATCGCCTTTGATGGCGACGATCGCAGGCGGCGCTGGCGGATCGACGGGCCGGGGCTGGAGCGGCTGCAATTGCGGGCGGAAACCGCGATCGAGGCGCTGGAAATCGCCACGCGCGAGGCGGCGGCCGAGGGGCGGCTGCGGCACAGCCAGACGCTTGGCGCCCTGCGCGAGGGGCTTTTGGCGCGGCTTTCGGCCCGCGATGCCGCCCGTGCCGAGGCCGATGCCGAGGCGGTGTTGCAGGCGCTGGCCTCGGTGACCCGTCCGGGGCCGAAAGTCAGCCTGCCGCCCGACATTCTTGACGCCGTCACCGAGGCGCTGCGTGGCCCGTTCCGGCTGCGGGTGCGCTACAAATCCGCCGATGCCGCCGAGCGCATTCTTGAGCCGCATGGGGTGCTCCTGGGGCATCGCACCTATCTGGTCGCCCGCGACCCGGCCAAGGGCGATCTGATCCGCACCTTCCGGCTGGACCAGATCCTTTCCGCCGAGGTGCGGGATGAAAGTTTCGTCCTCGACCCGGATTTCTCGATGGAGCGCTTTGCCGCGCGGTCCTTTGGGGTCTGGCAGGACCCGGAGCAATATGGCGAGGTTGTCTGGCGGTTCTCGGCCCGCGCGGCCGAAAAGGCGGCGGGATTCCGCTTTCACCCCTCGCAGCGCCTCGAGCCGCAAGCGGACGGCAGCCTGATCGTGCGCTTCGCGGCGGCGGGGTGGCTGGAAATGGCCTGGCACCTCTATCAATGGGGTGATGCGGTCGAGGTGCTGGCCCCCGAAGGGCTGCGCGCGATGGTCGAGGGCCACCGGCGGGCAGATTTCGGCTCGATGCCGTGACGGGCGCGGCGCGGCTTGCGTCTCCGCGCCCCAGCCAGGTGCCGGGCCCGTTCAGGCGCTCTGGGCCGAGGCATCGGGCAAGGCCGGTGCGACTGCGGCCTCGGCATCGCGAAGGTCTGGGCCGCGAAGGTCTGGGCCGCGAAGATAGGTTTGCACGAACACTTCGGGGCTTAGCGGGCGGGCAAACAGATAGCCCTGCCCAAGGTCGCAGCCGTGATCGCGCAACCACTCCGCCTGGGCCTGCGTGTCGATCCCTTCGGCCACGGTGCGCAACCCAAGCGCATGGCTCATCGCAAGGGTGGCCCGCACGATGGCATCCGAACTGCCTTCGGCCAGGCCAAGTCTTGAAACAAAGCTGCGGTCGATCTTGATTTCCTGCAACCGCAATTGCTGAAGATAGCCGAGCGACGAATAGCCGGTGCCGAAATCATCGGCCGAAAGTTCGAACCCATGGGCCTGCAGCGCGGCAATATTTTCGCGCGTTTCGGCGCAATGATCGAGCATCGTGCCCTCGGTCAACTCGAACAGGACATCCGCCGCGCCCAGGCCGACCTGCCCCAGATGATCCAGCAGGGAGTAGCAAAACCTCGCTTGCCGCAGGCTCTCGGGCGAGAGGTTCACCGACACCCGCAAGGCCTTGCCGGCCGCGCGCAACCCGGCCAGAAGCGTGGCGACAAGGTCGATCACGATCAGATCGATGCCCCGGACCAGCCCCGTCCGTTCGGCGATCGGCATGAATTCCGCCGGGCCGATCCCGTGCAGACCGGGGTCCAGGCAGCGCACCAGCGCCTCGGCGCCGACAAGCCGCGACGGGTCCGCCAGATCGACTTTTGGCTGCAGCACCAGGGCAAAGCTCTTGTCGCGCAGCGCGCGTTGCAACCCCTGGCCAATCATCGCCTCGCGTTCGAAACGGTTGCGCAGCCCGCTTGAGAAACGCGCGCATCTGTTGCCGCCAAGCGCCTTTGCCTCATACATCGCAAGATCGGAATTTTGCCATATTTCTTCGGCGCTTGCGGCATCGACGGGGTAAATGCTGACGCCCAGGCTGACGCTCAGGAACACGGTCTGCCCAAGGAGTTCAAAGGGCGTGTCGAACAGTGCCTCGATCGCGGCGATGACGCCGCCGGTCTCCTCGCCGGGGCGGAACGGGTGCAAAAAGGTGAACTCGTCACCGGTAATCCGCGCAACGACCTGCGCACCGCTGCGCAGCGCCTCCAGCCGCGCCGCCACCTGAGAGATCAACCGGTCGCCCCATTGATGGCCGAACCGGTCGTTGATCTGCTTGAACTGATCCACATCGATGAAGACCTGCATCAGCAGACTGGCATCGGCGGCGGCGGCGCGGATGCCAGCCGCCAGATATTCCTCGAACAATTCCCGGTTTGGCAGACCCGTCATGCGGTCGTGCAAGGCGGCGTATTGGGCGTCTTCGGCGCTTTGGGCAAGGCGCAGTTCATCGGCCATGCGCTGGGTGATGTCGGTGATCGCACAGACCGCCCGCGCCGTTCCCGTCCCCGTCGAAATCGGCGCGGCATTCACCGAAATCACCCGTTCCGAGCCATCGGGGCGGGTGAACCTGATGCGCTGGTCGCGCAAGATCCGGCCCGCCAGCAGCACCTGCGCATAGGGCAGTTCGGTCGGCCCCAGCGGGGTGCCGTCGAAGGCGCGCAAATGCAGGCCGTCCACGTTGCACTCGGTTCCGACGGCGCCAGCCTCCTCGCGCCCGAAGATCGCCTGCACCTCCTTGTTGGCAAAGACGACCATGCCCGTTTCATCGACCGCCATGATCCCCGAAACGCTGGTTTCAATCAGCCGCTGAAGCAGGTCATGCTCGGCCAAAAGCGCATGTTCGAGCGATTTTCGCTGCGAAATGTCGATATGCACGCCCGAAAGCACGATCGGCTTGCCGCTTGGTGAAATCTCCAGCGCGCGGCCACGCGATTGCACCCAGACCCAGGTGCCATCCTTGTGGCGCATCCGGAATTCGTCGCTGAAGGCGAAATCTCCCGCCGCGAACCGGCTGGCCTGGGTGCGCTCGCGCCGCTCCATATCCTCGGGGTGGACGAGCCGGCGCCAGTCGGCAATCGACATCGGCATGAGTTCGTCCAGCTGGTAGCCGATGATTTCGGCCCAGCGGGCGTTGACGTTGATCCGTTCCGTCGCAAGGTCATAGCGCCAGGTTCCCAATTCGCCGCCAAAGATCACCTCGGCCAGGCTTTGCGTGGTGTCCTGCAAATCGGAGATGTCGAAGGCGACGCCGAACAGCGCCCCCTCCGGGTCGCGGTCGCGGCTGGCGGTATCGGCAACCACCTTGAGCCAGAGATAACGCGCATCGGGGGCGCGAAAACGGCAGATCAGGTCAGAGACCGCGGTGCCCGCGCCGATGGCGGCGATTTGCGCATCGAAATGCGCCAGATCGTCGGGGTGTATCCGGCGGCGCAGATCGGTGGACAAGGAGGCGCTGCCCCCCGTCAGATCCCTTGTCAGCCCCCCCGTCAAACCCAATGCCTGCGCGATATAGCCGTCGGATTGAATGCGGATGGATCCGTCGGCCGCGATCCGGGCCTGCCAGGTGCCCCCTTTGGCGGCATCCAGCGCCATGCGCATCCGGTCCTTTGCCAAAAGAACCTCGTGGAGGGTTTGGTCAAGCCGCCGCCAGACCGCACGCAGCACCAGCCAGAGCGCCAGCGAGGTCAGCCCGATGAACGCCCAGCCCTTGGCCGTCTGCAAGGCCTGATAATGTTCATAATTGCCCGCCAGCGCGATCAGCAGTCGATCACTCAGCAGGATGTAGAGCACTCCGAAAAGCGCGTAGGCAAGGGCAACATGATGCGCAGACAGGCGCGGGTGCGGCTTGGCGGCCATTGAACTCTCGGCAATAGGGTCCAGACTTGCATACTGGAATATCCTTTATGCAATCTTGACTTGCATCAACCCTTGTTTTTGCAACAAAACTCGGGGTCTTGCCTGTGTTGCCGGGCCGGGCGGTGCCCGATGGCGCCGGGGTGATGCGAATCATCGCCCCGGCTGCGCGGGGTCAGCGCAGCGCCGCCTCGATATTGCCGCCATCGACCGTCAGCACATGCGCCGTGGTGCGCTCGGCGAGCGCCAGCATCACGAAACCCTCGGCCACATGCCGCGCCTCGACCTCGCGGCGCAACAGGTTGCCGCCCATGTAGCTGGCCACGTCGAGGTTGCGGGCCGCCGCCCGTGACGCGATCATCTCGGGGGTCAGCAACCCCGAGCGGATGCGGTCGGCGTTGATGCCATTGACCCTGATGCCTTCGCCGCCCAGTTCCAGCGCCAGTTGTCGCAACAGGAAAAAGGTGGTCGCCTTGGGCAGGCCGTAGGCGGCAAACCCCTTGCCGGGGTTGACCGCCTGTTTCGAGACGTTGAACAGGATCTGCCCGCCCCGGCCCTGGGCGCGAAACGCCGCCACCGCCGCCTGCGACAGCGCCATATGCGAAAAGAAGTTCAGCTCGAACGAGGCCCGCAGCGTCGCTTCGGGCAGGGTGGCAACATCGCCGCTGATCGCCGCCCCGGCATTCGACACCACAATGTCAAGCCCGCCAAACCGCGCCGCGCAGGCCGCCACGGCACCCGCCCCCGCGCCCGCGGCGGTGATGTCGCAGGCCAGCCCGTCATGGCCGGGGCCAAGCCGGTCAAGCGCCGCCGCCAGCGCGCCCGCATCGCGGTCGAGCACGAAGATCGTTGCACCGCGCGCCGCAAAGGCCTCGGCGGTGGCCAGGCCAATCGCCCCCGCGCCGCCGGTGACCAGCACGATCCGGCCCTGCAATCCGGGCGGCGCGGCCCGGCCCAGCTTGGCCTGTTCCAGCGCCCAGTATTCCATGTCAAAAAGATCCGCCGCGCCGATCGGGCGGAACCCGCCTACCGCCTCGCCGTCCTGCATCACCTCAAGCGTCTGCACCCCGATGTCGGCCGCAATCGCCGCCGCCCGCGCATCGGCGCCGATGCCGACAAGGCCCAGCCCGACGATCCAGGCCAGCCCCGGCAGCGGCGAGAGCATCTGCGGCTGGCCCTCGTGACGGGGCGCATGGGTGGCAAAATAGCGGCCGTAATCGGCGATGAAATCGGCCACGGCGGCGCGGATCGCCTCTGGCCCGCCGGCAAGGGCGGCCGCATCAAGCAGCAGCGGAAAGCCCTTGGTGCGGATCACATGGTCGGGCGTGGCCACGCCGCGCCGCGCCAGATCGGCCAGGTCGGGGCGGGCCATGAAGGCGCGCTCCGCCGCGCCGGCGCGCAGATCGAACACCGGCATCGCCGCATCCTCGGGCAGATGTGCGCCAATCGCACCGCGCAGCGCCAGCAGCGTGGCAGCAGGCTCGGGCGCCGGTGCCGCGCTCGCGGGTGCCGCCTCTGCCCCGGCCAGCGCCAGCGCCGGGTAGCTGGGGCCATCGCGCCGTGCCGCCAGCCATTCGGCCACCTCATTGGCCTGTGAAATCATCCGCGCATAGGAGGTTGCGGCATCCTCGCCCCAGGTGAAGTGACCGTGATTGCACAGCAACAACCCCTCGCAGCCAGGGTTTTCGGCATAGGCCGCCGCCGCCGCCATGGCCAGCCCGAAGCCCGGCCGCACATAGGGCACCAGCGCCACCCGCGCGCCGAAGATTTCCCGCGCCGCCGCCGCCGCCTCGGGCAGGTTGGCCAGCACCAGAAGCGGCGTGGCATGGGTGTGATCGACAAAACGATGCGGCAAATAGGCGTGCAGCAGGGCTTCGACCGAGGGGTTGGGGGCGCTTTGATCCAGCAGCGCGGCCCGCAGCGCATTGACCATCCCGGCATCGCTCAGCCCGGCCAGAACCTGCAACCGCAGCAAGGGCTCCAGCCGCACCGCCGGCATTCCGGCGGCATCGATCCGGCCCAGGTCGTGGCCCGAGCCTTTCACATGCATCACCTCGACCAGATCGCCGAAAAGGTCGCGCTGAAACAGCTTGAGCGAGCTGTTGCCCCCGCCGTGCAGCACCAGCGCGGGATCGGCGCCGATCAGCCGGGCGCTGTAGATCCGCTCTGCCAGATCGGGCTCGATCCCGCTGCCTGCGGCGTTTTGCCGGGCGGCCTTGGCCGCGCTGTCTTGCCAACGGTTGACGATCATCTCAAAACTCCTCACAGGATCGGCGGGCCCTTGCGGGCTTTGCTTGAAATTCTCCGGCTTTTAAACAAAAGTCAAATGAACTTGGCATAAATAAAGTGGAGAGCGGCGATGGCGGTGGTGCGGCGGCGGACAACCGGGCAGATCAGCGGCGAGAACGTCGTGATCGAGGTGGCCTGGATGTATTATCAGGAAGGGCTGAACCAGAAGGACATCGCCGGCGCACTGGGGATTTCGCGCGCGACGGTGGTGAATTACCTGCAGGAGGCCCGCGAAAAGGGGCTGATCCGCATCACGCTGGCCGCGCCCGCCTTCACCA
>CAZPWV010000134.1:0-1910 GCA_964590825.1 uncultured Rhodobacter sp.
GACGGATGCACCCTGGCCGTTGCATCAATGCTCATGGCTCAGCCTTTCAGATCCATCATCGCGGTAAACTCGGCCTGCGCCGCCAATTGCCCCTCGACAAAGGCCTGACCCTCGAATTTCCAGATCTTGCCGCCGCCGCGCTTGACCACGACCTTCATTTCCAGAACGTCACCGGGCACCACCTTGCGGCGGAACTTGCAGCCGTCGATCGCCATGAAATAGGTGCCCAGCGGCTTGTCGATCACATTGAGCGAAATCCCCACCACCACCGCCGCGGTCTGCGCCATCGCCTCGACGATCATCACCCCCGGCATCACCGGCTCTTCGGGGAAATGGCCGGTGAACTGCGGCTCGTTATTGGTCACGCATTTGATCCCCACCGCGCTTTCAAAGGGCACGATGTCGCGCACCTTGTCGATCATCAGAAACGGGTAGCGATGCGGGATGATGCGTTTGATGAGGCTCAGATCGGCAAAGCGATGGGCGGCGGGTTGCGCAGCGGCAGGTTGGGTCATGTCGGTCTTTCCGTCTTGTTCTTGTCCTGGGCGGTTGGTTTTTGCTAGCGCCGCGCGGCGCTGTTGGCAAGGATGGCGCTACCTGGCCGGGCCGTCGCCCAGCCGCGCATCGGCGCGTTGCACCAGCTCTTCGGTGATATCGGCCTGCGCCAGCCCGCGGATGACGACCCGCTGATCCAGCACCACCGCCGCGCCGCGCAACGCCAGAACCTCGTCGATCAGCGGCGCGACAGCATCGAAAAACGCCTGCCGCGCGGCGTCAAAGCCCTGGCTGAGCGATTGCGCCTTGGCCTTTTGCGCATTGCGGATCGCGGTGGCACGTTCGTCGAACGCATCGGCCTCGGTGCGGAACTGCTCGGGCGCAAGGCTGGCACGGCGCTCGGTCAGGGCCTTTTCCTCGGCAATCAGATCATCGGCGATCCGGTTGTTTTCGTCGTTCAGCACGGCCGAGGCGCTGGCCAGATCGGCGGCAATCCGCTTGCCCCAGCGCGAGGCCTCGAACAGTCGCTCGAAATCGAGGGTCAGCACGGGAACCGCCGCGGTCTGGCTGCGGGCGGGGGCTGCGGTGGCGGGGGCTGCGGTGGTCGGGGTCTGGGCGGAAACCGGCTGCGCCGCCCCCAGAACGCCCAGCAGAACGGCGATAAGAACGGGCGCCAGAACCGGCGTCAGAACCACCCCCGATGCGCGCAAAAGGCCGGGGGTGTTGCCCCCCGGCCCTTTGACACGAGATTTTCGCCCGCGCCGCATCGGCTCAGAACTTCGTCGAAATGGTCAGATCGAAGCTCTGCTCCCTGTCGTAGCTCTGCTTTTCCAGCGCTTTCGAAAAGTTCAGCCGCAGCGGCCCAAGCGCCGAATCCCAGAACACCGAAAAGCCGACGGACGAGCGCATGTGCATATCGTCATCAACCGTCGTTGCGGCATCGCCGGCGGTGTCATCCAGCCCCCAGACCGAGCCGATATCGTAAAAGAGGCCGCCGTGAATACCGTATTCCTCGGGCAGGCCGACCGGGAATTCGGTTTCCAGCCGCAGCGCCGCAAAGAACTTGCCGCCCAGCGCGTCGGCATTGGGCGCGGCGGTGTCGCGCGGGCCATAGCCGTTGCTTTCAAAGCCGCGCACCTTGCCATTGCCCGAGAAACGATCAAGCACGGTCAGCGTCGAGCCATTGCGCGCGGCAATCGCGCCGCCCTCAAGCTCGGCCCGCAGCGTGACATCTTCGTGGAACACCTTGCGTTCGGCCCGCACCAGAGCGGTGGTCTTCAACGCCTCGAGATCGCCGCCGAAACCGTAGATATCCTGGCTGAACCGCACGGTGAACCCAAAGCGCGGGTCGATACCGGTGCGGCGGGTGTCATAGGTATAGGTATAGCCAAAGGACGAACTGTCCCGCGTGCCTT
>CAZPWV010000134.1:1920-6510 GCA_964590825.1 uncultured Rhodobacter sp.
GCCAGCGCTTCGGCACGCGAGGTCACCCCGAACAACTCCTTGCGGTCCCAGGTGTAGCGCGCCTCCAGCCGCGAATTGCGGCCGAGCGGGAATTCGAGCGAAGGCGAGATGCCCATCAGCTTGGTCGAATACTCGGAATTGTCGCTTTCCGAGGTGTTGTACCAGAGCCGGAACCGGCCTTTCAGGTCACGCCCCAAAAGCCGCGGCTCGATGAAGTCGATCGAGTTCTGCTGATTGTCGGCGGTGGTGCCGATCGAAACGCCCAGATACTGCCCGCGCCCCAGAAAGTTGGTTTCTTCGAGCGAGGCATTGACGCCAAACCCCGCCGAAGCGCCATAAGAGGCGCCAAAGCTGAGCGATCCGGTGGGCTGTTCGGCCACGTTCACATCGACGATCACCTGATCGGCGGCCGTGCCCTGCCGCGACTGCACATCAGTGTTGGAGAAAAACCCGAGCGCGCGGATGCGTTCGGAAGAATTCTTGATCTCCCGCGGGTTGAAAGGATCGCCTTCCACCGTGTTGAACTCGCGCCGGATCACCTGATCGAGCGTGGTGTTGTTGCCCTCGATGTCGATGCGCTCGACAAACACCCGCGGCCCGCGCACCAGCGCGAATTCCACGTTCAGCGTCTGCGTGCGCTCGTCGCGGGTGATGCGCGGCTCGACGCGGACGAAATTGGCGCCCTGACGCAGCGCCACCTCCTCCATCCGCGTCACCGCCAGATCAAGCGCGGTCGGCGAATAGATCGCCCCTTTGCGAATTTTCGCCAGCGCCTCGAAATCCTTGGCCTCGAGCTCGGTCACCTCGGAAACGGTGGTGATGTCGCCGAACTTGTATTGCTGCCCCTCGCGGATGTTGAAGGTCATGAAGAAACCTTCGCGGTCGCGCGTCAGTTCCGAGGAAACGCCCGTCACCTCGACATCGGGGTAGCCGCGCGAGTGGTAGAAATCGACCAGCATCTGCCGGTCCAGCGCCACCCGATCGGCGACGAATGTATCGCGCTGGATCAGCCGGTGCAGGATCCCCGCCTGCTTGGTTCCCAGCGCCTGCCGCAGCCGGCGGTCGGAATAGGCGCGGTTGCCGGTAAAGGTGATGCGCTTGACCTCGGAGGTGGCGCCTTCGCGGATCTCGAAGACCACATCGACCCGGTTGCCCTCGCGCTTGATGACCTTGGGGTCCACCCGCACCGCCAGCCGCCCGGCGGTGGCATAGCCCTCGGCGATCGAGGCGGCATCGGCCTCGATCATCGCCGGCGAATAGACCTTGCGCGGCTGCGTCTTGATGAGCGGTGCCAGCTTGGCATCCTTGAGCATCTTGTTGCCTTCGAAATCCACCACATTCACCGTGGGGAATTCCTTGACCTTGATGACCAGCGTCGATCCCTGCGGCAGCAATTCGACGGTTTCAAACAGCCCCGAGCCCTGCAACCGCTGATAGGCATCGTTGAGCGCCCCCGCGCCAAGCGCCTGACCACGGGCGATTCCGGCATAGGTCAGGATCGTTTGCGGCTCGATCCGCTCGTTGCCCTCGATCTTGACCTGCTGAAAGACATAGCTCTGCGCCATCGCCACGCCGGGAACAACCGCGCAAGGGATTGCAAAGGCAAGGAAAGTCGTGGTCAAAAGCCCCTTTGCACGGGTCTTCACCGCCGTCTTCGCGTCGTGCAGCCGGATCGTCATCGCCCTCTCCCCGCCAGATGGCTCATCGCAAGTTCAAAGACGTGACTAGCGTCAAAGCCGGCCCTTGTCAAAGCGGCTCGCGGTGCTTTGGCGCGTCGGGGCGGATGCGCTGCGGGGATGCGTCGAAAATGGGCGGATCAGCGGCTCAAAGCTGGTAAGAGGCCGGGGCCAGCGGGGCCAGCATCTCGCTCAGCTGCACGCCGATCAGCGCCGCACCGGCAAGCGCCACGAGAATCGCCACCGGCACCAGAACGCGGTCGAGCGTCAGATCAAGCACGAGCGAAAGCCCGCGATACCCTTCGGTCAGAACGAGTTGCATGTGCCATCCTCCGCGCCAACAGGGCGCAGATCCGGGTCTAGCCCGGCAATTCGGCAAAATTAGGGCCGATTGCGGCAAGATTGTGGCAACACCCAAACGCAGCGCCCATCGCGAAGCGCCCCAGCCCCTGCCGCAACCAGCCGCGACCGCTCAGCAGGTCAGATCGTTCCAGAGCCCGAAGATCATCAGGCTCAGCACCAGCGACAGCCCCACCGCCATCATCGCATTCATCACCCGGTCCGAGGGCGGCTTGCCGCGAATCCCCTCCCAGAGGTGGAACATCAGATGGCCGCCGTCCAGCACCGGGATCGGGAACAGGTTCAAGAACCCCACCGCCGTGGACAGCACCGCGATGAACCAGATGAAATCGGCCGGGCCCGCCTGCGCCGCCGCCGCCGATCCGCGCGCAATGCCAATCGCGCCGCCCAGGTTGCAACTGGAAATCTTGCCCAGAATGATGTGCTTGAGCGCCGAGACCGAGGAGGTGATCGTGCTCCAGGTCTGCCCCGCCCCCGCCACCAGCGCATCGACCGGCCCGATCGCCTCGGTTGCCGGCTCAAACCCCATCCCGGCCAGCAGGCCGATCTTGTAATCGGTCTCGAAACCACCGTCGCGGCGCGGAATATCGGTGATTTTCGGGGCCAGGCTCAGCGCCAGCGTGGTGCCGCCGGTGCCCGGTTCGGGGCGCCAGACCTCAAGCGCCATCGGCGCCCCCTTGCCCGATTTCACCGCCGCCACCAGATCGTCGAACCGCCAGATCGGGGCGCCGTTCACCGCCGTGACCACATCGCCCGCCTGCATCCCGGCCGCGAAACCCGCCGATTGCGGGATTACCGCCGCCGCAAGGGGCGGCGCAATCTGCGGCCCCTCGATCTCGCTTTCGTTGCCGTCGCGCAGCACCCGGTAGCGGATCAGCGAAGCCGCCGGGGCCGCGGCGGCAATATCGGAAAACCCGGCGTAATCGGGCGTTTCCACCCCTTCGATGGCCAAAATCCGGTCGCCCGGCAGCAATCCGCCCGCGCCGCCCGGCAGCGCCACCAGCGCCCCCACCTGCGGCACCTCGGCCACCCGTCCCTGCCACATCATCGCCCCGGCAAAGACCGCGATCGACAGCAGGAAATTGAACACCGGCCCCGCCGCCACCGTCGCCGCCCGCGCCCAGAGCGGCGCGCCATGCATGGTGTGGCGCCGCTCCTCGGGCGAAAGCCGGGCCATGGCGCCTTCATCCACCCCCGCCGAGGCGGCATTGGCATCGCCCAGGAATTTCACATAGCCGCCCATCGGAATGGCGGAAAGCTTCCACACCGTGCCGTGCTTGTCGGTGCGCGAAATCAGCGTCGGGCCAAAGCCCAGCGAAAACGCCTCGGCCTTGATGCCCGACAGCCGGCCGATGATGTAATGGCCATATTCATGCACCGTCACGATGATCGACAGCGCCAGCACAAAGGCCACAACCGTGTAAAGCAGGTTGCCAAAATCGGGCAGCAGATCCAAGGCTCATATCCTTCCGGCGCTGATGAGCGAGCGCGCCCGTGCACGCGCCTCGCCATCGGTGTGGAACACGTTATCGAGGCTGAGCGCAACCGTTGCCAGCCCGTCGCGCGATGACATTTCCGAAAGCACCCGCTCCACCAGCCGCGCCATCGCCGGAAAACCGATCTGCCCGGCGATGAAGGCATCCAGCGCGGCCTCCTTGGCGGCGTTGAAGGCCGCCCCCGCCAGCCCGCCGATGGCCATCACCTCGCGCGCCAGCCGCAGCGCCGGAAAACGCGCCTCGTCGGGGGCGCGGAAGGTCAGCGCGCCAAGCGCCGCCAGATCGAGCCGCGCCACCGGCAGGGCGGCACGTTCGGGCCAGTTCAGCGCATAGCCGATGGCGTGGCGCATGTCGGGCGCGCCCAGATGCGCCATCAGCGCCCCGTCGGCAAAACCCACCAGCGCGTGAACCAGGCTTTCAGGATGCACCAGAACCTCGATACGCTCCGGCGCGATGCCAAAAAACTCTTTGGTTTCGATAACTTCCAACGCCTTGTTGAACATCGAGGCGGAATCGATGGTGATCCGCTGGCCCATCGCCGAATTCGGGTGGTTCGAGGCCTCGGCCACCGTTGCCCGTTCCAGCCGCTCGGCCGGCCAGTCGCGGAAGGCGCCGCCCGAAGCGGTGATGATGATCCGCTCCACCGCCGCCACATCCTCGCCCACCAGCGCCTGAAACACCGCCGAATGCTCGCTGTCCACCGGCAGGATCCGCGCCCCGTGCCGCGCCGCCTCGGCCAGCAGAAGCGGCCCGGCGGTGACGAGCGATTCCTTGTTGGCCAGCGCCAGGGTGCGGCCCTGCGCCAGCGCGGCAAAGCCGGGGGCCAGCCCTGCCGCACCGACAATCGCGCTCATCACCCAATCGGCAGGGCGTTGGGCCGCCTCGATCAACGCCTGCGGCCCCGCCGCCGCCTGCACCCCGCTGCCCGCCAGCGCCGCGCGCAGATCGGCCAGGCATTCCTCATGCGCGGTCACCGCCACTTCGGCCCCGAAGGCCCGCGCCTGCGCCGCCAGAAGCGCCACATTGCGCCCGCCGCTCAGCGCCACCACCGCAAAGGC
>CAZPWV010000135.1:0-6435 GCA_964590825.1 uncultured Rhodobacter sp.
TGTGGACCGCCCGAATGAGGGCGTTTTTGCCTGGCAAGATGAGGGCGGCGACTGGCTGGCGCTGCGCTATGACATGACGGCGCCGCTCGCGCGGGTGGCAGCGCAGTTCCGCAACGACCTGCCCAGCCCCTACCGGCGCTACACGATGGGGCCGGTCTGGCGCAATGAAAAGCCCGGTCCGGGGCGATTTCGGCAGTTTTATCAATGCGATGCCGATACGGTCGGTGCAGCCTCGGTGGCGGCGGATGCCGAGATCTGCGGCATGTTGGCCGATGCGCTCGAGGCCGTGGGCATCGAGCGCGGCGATTATGTGGTGCGGGTGAACAACCGCAAGGTGCTCAACGGCGTGATGGAAGTGGCCGGCGTGCTCGACCCCGCCGACCCCGAGAAGCACGCCGAGGAACGCGGCATCGTGCTGCGCGCCATCGACAAGTTCGACAAGTTCGGCGAGGCGGGCGTGCGGGCCTTGATGGGGCCGGGGCGGCTGGATGAGAGCGGCGATTTCACCAAGGGCGCCGGGCTGAGCGAGTGCCAAGCCGATGTGGTGATGGGGTTCATGGCGGCCAAACGCGAGAGCGGCGCGGCCACCTGCGCCCGGCTGCGTGAGCTGGTGACGGGATCAAGCCTTGGCGCCGAAGGCGTGGCCGAGCTTGAAACCATCGCCGCGCTGCTTGAGGCCCAGGGCTACGGCCCCGACCGGATCGTGATCGACCCCTCGGTCGTGCGCGGGCTTGGCTATTACACCGGTCCGGTGTTCGAGGCCGAACTCACCTTTGAAATCCTTGACGAAAAGGGCCGCAAGCGGCAATTCGGCTCGGTTGCGGGGGGCGGTCGCTATGATGACCTTGTCAAGCGGTTCACCGGGCAGGAAGTGCCCGCCACCGGCGTTTCCATTGGTGTTGACCGGCTTTTGGCGGCGCTTCGGGCCAAAGGGCGGATCGGTGGCGCGGCGCAAGGCCCGGTGGTGGTGACGGTGATGGACCGCGACCGGATGGGCGATTATCTGGCGATGGCCGCCACCCTGCGCGCGGCGGGCATTCGCGCCGAGGTCTATCTGGGCAATCCGAAGAATTTTGGCAACCAGCTCAAATACGCCGACAAGCGGCAAAGCCCCGTTGCCATCATTCAGGGTGCCGACGAGGCGGCAAGGGGTGTGGTGCAGATCAAGGATCTGATCCTTGGTGCCCGCATCGCCGCTTCGGCCAGTGTTGAAGAATGGAAAGCCCAACCGGCGCAATTCGAGGTGTCCACGGGCGAAATGGTTGCAAAAGTGCAAGAAGTCCTTGCGCGCTACGGGGTGACGTGATGGCGGCGACGACGCCGAACCGCAAAGAACGGGCACGGGCAGTCGGGCAGCGCCTTCTGGCCGCCTTTACCGCAGCGGGGGCGCAGGAGGTCACGCCTGACATTCTGCAACCCGCCGAGGCGCTGTTGGATCTTTACGGCGAAGATATCCGCGCCCGCGCCTATGTCACCTCCGACCCGCTGCGTGGCGAAATGATGCTCCGCCCCGATTTTACCGTGCCGGTGGTGCAGGCGCATATGGCCGAGGGGGCCGAACCTGCGCGCTATTGCTATATGGGCGAGGTGTTCCGCAAACAGGATCATCATGGCCAGGCGCGGGTGGCCGAATATCTGCAGGCCGGCTACGAGGTGTTCGACCGCACCGACCCCGAGGCCGCCGATGCCGAGGTGTTCGCGCTTTTCGCCCGGTTGCTGGCGCCCCTCGGCCTTGGCGCCACGATCGGCGATATCGGCCTGCTCACCGCCGCCGTGGCGGGGCTGGATACCTTGCCGGCCCGCAAGGCCGCGCTGGCCCGCCACATCTGGCGGCCGCGGCGCTTTCACAAACTGCTCGAACGCTATGCCGGGCTGGCGCCCATGCCCGAAACGCGGGCGGCGCTGCTGGCCGGGCAGGGCAGCACGGCGGCCCCCTGGATCGGCCTGCGCAGCCCCGAGGAAATGGCTGCCCGCATCGCCACGCTGCGCCGCGATGCCGCCACCGCGCCGATTTCGGTGGCCGAGGTGGCGCGGCTCGATGCGCTGTTTGCGCTGCGCTGCACCGCCGACCGGGCGCCTGCGCAACTGGCCGATCTGGGCATTCCAGCGCTGGCCCCGGCCATTGCCCGGCTGGAGCGGCGCCTTGTCGCGCTCGATGCGCGCGGCATCGACCTGACCGCCCTGACCTTCGAGGCCAGCCACGGCCGCACCACGATGGAATATTACGACGGTTTCGTCTTTTCCTTTGCCGCCGACGACCCCGGCCTGCCTGCCGTTGCCTCGGGCGGGCGCTATGACGCGCTGACCCGCGTTCTGGGGCAGTCGCAGGGCGGGGAGGCCCGTGAAATTCCCGCCCGTGAAATTCCGGCTGTCGGCGGTGTCATCCGCCCCGGTCTGGTGGCCGATCTGGGGGGGCTTGCATGAGCGCGATCAAGCTGGGCGTGCCCTCCAAGGGGCGGCTGATGGAACAGACCTTCGACTGGTTTGCCGCGCGGGGGCTGCGGCTCAAACGCACCGGGTCCGAGCGCGAATATGCGGGCGCCGTCGAGGGCGCCGAAGCGGTTGAACTGGTTTTGCTTTCGGCCGGAGAAATCCCGCGCGAGCTGGCGGCGGGGCGGATTCATCTGGGCGTGACCGGCTCCGATCTGGTCCGCGAGAAACTGGCCGATTGGGAAACCCAGGTGGCAGAGCTGGCCGCTCTGGGCTTTGGCCATGCCGATCTCATCATCGCCGTGCCCGCCGCTTGGGCCGATGTCGATACGCTCGAAGACCTTGATGCCGCCGCTCATGCCTTTCGGGCCGCCCATGGCCAGCGGCTGCGGATCGCCACGAAATACCACCGGCTGTTGCGGGAATTTCTGGCCCGCGAAGGCGTGGCCGACTGGCAATCGGTCGATAGTCAGGGCGCCACCGAGGGCACGGTGAAAAACCTCACCGCCGAAGCGATTGCCGATATCACCTCATCGGGCGAAACGCTGCGCGCCAATCACCTGAAAATCCTGTCGGATGGGCTGATCCATCAAAGCCAGGCCACGCTTTTTGCCGCCCGCGCCGCCGATTGGACGGGGCTGGAGGCGCCTTTTGCCAGCCTCTGCGCGCAATTGGGCGCGGATGCTCCCCAGCTTTGAGGCGGGCCCCAGCTTTGAGGCGGGCCCCAGCTTTGAGTTGGGCAGCGCCCCCTGCGCGTTCAGTAGCCCCGCGCGCGGTCCACAAGATGGAGCGGCGGCTGGCCCGTCTCGAAGCGGCGGATATTCGCGGCAATCACCCGTGCCGCCGAGGCGGGGCGGGTTTCGGCGGCGATATGGGGGGTGACGGTGACGCGCGGATGCGCCCAATAGGGGTGCTCGGGCGGCAGCGGTTCGGTGCGGAACACATCAAGCGTGGCCTGCGCGATATGGCCCCGATCAAGCGCCGCCAAAAGCGCGGCATCGTCGATCAGCGTGCCCCGCCCGGGGTTGAGGATCACCGCGCCTTTGGGCATCAGCGCCAGCGTTTCGGCGTTCAGCAGGTTTTCCGTTTCCGGTGTATTGGGCAGGATGGTGACCAGAATTTTCGCCCGGCCGAGCGCCTCGCGCAGCCCCTCATGGCCAAAAAGGCAGGCAATGCCGGGCAGATCCTTGGCCGTGCGGCTCCAGCCGGTGACGGCAAAGCCCAGCCCGGCCAGTGTCGTGGCGCAGGCCGCGCCCAGCGCACCAAGGCCCGCCACCACCACCGAGCGGTCGCGTGCCAGGGGCGGCACATGGCCGGACTGCCGCCAGACCCCATCCTGATGGGTCAGGAAAAAGTCGATCCCCAGATGGGCACGCAGCACATGGCCTGTTACCCATTCCACCATGCCGCGTTCAAGCCCTTCATCGACCATCCGGGTCAGCGGCTGGGTCAGCGTGGCATTGCCCACCACCCGCTCCACCCCGGCCCAAAGGCTCATCACCGCCTTGGTGCGGGTGTAGGCGGTGAAATCCTGCACCGGGCCGCGCGGGGAATAGATGATATAGTCGATGCTGGCCGGATCGGCGGGCGGCAGGACAAGTTCGGCACCAATTCCCGCCTCGGCCAGCGCGGCTTGCAAGGGGGCCGCGTAGGCGGGCCAGTTCTCGATCCGGTCGGCGAAGAGAATGGTCAGGGTCATGGCTTACCTCGGGCGGTGGATATGGGCGCTTTGCACAAGGCCAAAGGCCGCAAGCAGGATCATCATCGCGGTGCCGCCATAGCTGACCAGTGGCAAGGGCACGCCGACCACCGGCATCAGCCCCATCACCATGCCCATGTTGATGGCGAAAAAGAAAAAGAACGTCCCGCCAACCCCCAGCGCCAGCAGCGCGGCAAAGCGGTCCTTGGTGGCCAGCGCAGTGTAGATGACAAAGCCGATGATCCCGGCATAAAGCATCAAGAGCCCAAAGGCGCCGATAAAGCCGAATTCCTCGGCGAGCGTGGTAAAGATGAAATCGGTGTGCTTTTCGGGCAGGAAGTTGAGGTGGCTTTGCGTGCCCTGCATGAAGCCGCGCCCCGACCAGCCGCCCGAACCCAGCGCGATCTGCGCCTGCATGATGTTGTAGCCCGCCCCCAAAGGGTCGGCGGCGGGGTCGAGAAAGGTGTCGATGCGGCGAAACTGATAGTCGTGCAGCAATTGCCAACCGGTGCCGCGACTTTCGAGCACCGCAAAGACCAGCCCCGCCACCAGCGCCACCACCGTGCCGAAATACCAAAAACTGACCCCGGCGGCGAACATCACAAAGCCACCGCCCAGCACCAGCATCACCGCCGTGCCAAGGTCGGGCTGCGTCAGCACCAGAAAGGTGGGCAGCAAGATCAGCCCCGCCGGCACCGCAACCCACAGCGGGCTGGAGACTTTTTCGATCGGCAGCCAGTCGTAATAGGCCGCCAGCAGCATGACGAGCGCGATCTTCATCAGTTCAGAGGGTTGCAGCCGCAGCGGCCCGAGTTCCAGCCATCGCTGCGCGCCCATGCCGATATCGCCAAAGAATTCCACCGCCAGCAGAAGGATCAGCGCCACAAAATAGGCCAGCCCCGAGACATTGCGCCAGAACCAGATTGGCGTGAACCCCACCGCCAGCATCGCCACCATGCCCAGGGCAAAGCGTTTCATCTGCGGTTCGGCCCAGGTCTCCAGCCGCCCCCCGGCCACCGAATAGAGCATCAAGAACCCGGCCGAGGCGACGGCGGTCAGCAAGATGACCAGCGGCCAGTTCACATAAAGCACCTTGCGCAGGCCCGAGGGGATGGTCTTGAGTTGGCTTTCCAGATAGCTCATCGCTCCCCCTCAGGCCCGGCCGCGCGTGGGTGCGGCAACGCTGGCCGGGTCCAGCAGATCCAGCGCTTCCAGCCGGGCCTTGGCGGCACTGCGCTGCGAGGCGGGATAGGCCTCGAGCGGCGGCAGCCCGCCGGCCAGCGCAAACAGCAAGATGTCCCGTGCAATCGGCGCCGCCGCCGCCGAGCCGCCGCCGCCATGTTCCACCACCAGGCTCACCGCATATTTCGGCGCCTCGACCGGGGCGTAGCAGACGAAAAGCGCATGGTCGCGCTGGTTCCAGGGCAGTTGATTGTTGGACACCACCCCCCGCGCCCGTTCGGCGGCGGAGATGTTGCGCACCTGCGCGGTGCCGGTCTTGCCGGCCATCTTCCATTCGGCCATCGCCACCTTTGCCCCCGCCGCCGTGCCGCGATTGCCGTTCACCACCGCCGTCATGCCGCGCTGCGCCTGCGCCAGAAGCTCGGGGGCGATGCCCAGATCGGCGGCGGGGGGCAGCGGTTCCTCGACCCCGTCGCGTGCCCGCACCAGCCGCGGCACCACCGCCTTGCCACTGGCCACCCGTGCTGCCATCACCGCCAGATGAAGCGGCGAGGACAGCACATAACCCTGCCCGATCGAGGCGTTGATGGTATCGCCGATCAGCCAGTCCTTGCCGTAGCGTTCCTGTTTCCAGGCCTTGGTGGGGGCCAGCCCCTCGGCCACCGCCGACATCGGCAGATCGTGGCGCACCCCCAGCCCGAGGCGGCGCGCCATTGCCGAGGTGGCATCGATGCCGACCCGCTGCGAGATCTCGTAATAGAACACGTCGCAGCTTTGTTCGAGGCTCTGCACCGCGTTCACCCGGCCATGACCGGCGTGTTTCCAGCAGTGAAACCGCCGCCCGCCGATTTCGTAATAGCCGGGGCAATGCACGGTTTCCTCGGGCGTGATGACCCCGGCCTCCAGCGCCGCCAGCAGCGTGACCATCTTGTAGGTCGAGCCGGGCGGGTAGAGCCCCTGCACCGTCTTGTCGGCCAGAGGTCGGTGGTCGTCGGCGGTCAACCCGTTGTAATTGGCCGATGAAATGCCGCGCACGAACAGGTTGGGGTCAAACGAGGGCGCCGAGACGATGGCCATGATATCGCCATTCGTGACATCGATCACCACCGCCGCCGCGCTTTCGC
>CAZPWV010000136.1:0-5131 GCA_964590825.1 uncultured Rhodobacter sp.
GCAGCACCGAGCCCATCAGATAGGTGGCCCAGCGTTCCAGCGCCTCGGGCAGCAGCGTGTGGTTGGTGTAGCCAAGGCATTGCACCGCAATATCCATCGCGGCATCGAAGTCCATCCCGTGCAGATCCACAAGAATGCGCACCAGCTCCGGTCCGGCAATGGCGGGATGGGTGTCATTCATCTGGATCGCCACATGCTCGGGCAGATCATTCAGACTGTGCCCGCCCGAAAGATGACGCCGGATGATGTCATGCAGCGCGGCGGCGGTCAGGAAATATTCCTGCTTGAGCCGCAATTCCTTGCCCTGAAAGGTGGTGTCATCGGGGTAAAGCACGCGCGAAAGCGTCCGCGCCAGGGCCTCCGGCTCGGCGGCGGCGGCAAAATCGCCGTGGTTGAAGCGCGCCAGATCGAACAGCGTCGTGGGCTTGGCCGACCACAGCCGCAAGGTATTGGCCCATTTGCCCTGCCAGCCGATCACCGGCATGTCGAAGGCCTCGGCAATCACCGTTTCCCCCGGCACCCAGACCGATTTGCCGTCACGCTTTTCGACCGTGCCCTTGAAGCCGATCTCATAGGCGGCCTCGGGGCGTTCGAACTCCCAGGGGTGACGCTGGTTGAGCCAGTCTTCGGGGGTCTCCACCTGCCGCCCGCCCTCGAAACGCTGCCGGAACAGACCGTGTTCGTAGCGAATGCCATAGCCGTAGCCGGCGCAGCCCAGACTGGCCATGCTTTCCATGTAACAGGCCGCCAGCCGCCCCAGCCCGCCATTGCCCAGCGCCGCATCGGGCTCGTCCTCGACAACCTCGCACCAGTCCTGCCCCAGCCCTTCCATGGCTTCACGCGCACAGGCCCGCATCCCGAGGTTGATCGCGGCATCTTCCAGCACGCGACCGATCAGAAATTCCATCGACAGGTAATAGACCCGCTTGCGGCCCTGCTCCCAGGTTTGCTTGGTGGCCGCAAACCAGGGCTCGACAATATGGTCGCGCAGCGCAAAGCTCAGCGCCATGCGCCAGTCATAGACCGAGGCATGGGCCGCATCCTTGCCCATCGTAAAGGTCAGATGACGGAGAATTTCGGCGCGGAAGGCCTCGACGCTGGGGGCGCTAACATCTTTCACGATCAAACCCTTCTTGCTCGTTTTCCCTTTGATGGTCTGCCCCGCCGCCCCCGTCAAGCCGAACCCGACGCAAAACCCAAGCCGGATTGCCGCGGCGCGGAATGTGCCTATGCTTTGCGCGCAAACCTGGCACGGAGATGACAGTGGACAAGGAATGGTGGCGCGGCGCGGTGGTCTATCAGGTCTATCCGCGGTCTTTTCAGGACAGCACCGGCAATGGTCTGGGCGATCTGGCCGGTATTACCGCCCGGCTGGGGCATATTGCCGGGCTGGGGGCTGATTCGATCTGGCTCAGCCCGGTCTTCCCCTCACCGATGGCCGACATGGGCTATGATGTCGCCGACTACCGCAATATCGACCCCGTTTTTGGCACGCTGGCCGATTTCGATGCGCTGTTGGCGCGGGCGCATGGGCTTGGCCTCAAGGTCATCATCGATCAGGTGCTCAGCCATTCCTCCGACCGTCACCCCTGGTTTGCCTGCTCGAAAAACCGCGGCGACAAGGCCGATTGGTATGTCTGGGCCGATGCCGCCGCCGACGGCAGCCCGCCCAACAACTGGCAATCGGTCTTTGGCGGGTCGTCCTGGGAATGGTCGCCCGAGCGCGGCCAGTATTACCTGCACAATTTCCTGATCTCGCAACCCGATCTCAACCTGCGCAACCCGGAGGTGCAGGACGAGATGCTCGATGTGCTGCGGTTCTGGCTTGAGCGCGGCGTGGACGGGTTCCGGCTCGACACCGTCAACTATTACATGCACGACGCGAACCTGCGCTCCAACCCGCCGATGCCCCCCGACCCGGAGCGCTGGCCGCCGATTTCCACCTATGAGATGCAAGACCACGCCTATGACAAGAACCGCCCGGAAAACCTTGTTTTCATTGAGAGAATGCGAAATCTGCTAGACCAGTTCCCGAGCCGTTGCCTGATTGGCGAGCTGGGCGATGCGCAGCATCGGGCGGTGTCGCTGATGGCCGATTATACCCGCGGCGGCAACCGTCTGCACATGGCCTACAGCTTTGACATGCTGGGGCCAAAGTTCAGCCCTGCGCATTTCCGCTCCCGGATCGAAGGGTTCTTTGCCGCCGCCCCCGATGGCTGGCCGTCGTGGTCGTTTTCGAATCATGACGTGAATCGCCACATCACCCGCTGGGCAAAGTTTGGCACCGAAGATGCGCTGGCGCGGCAGGCGATTGCGCTTTTGGCCTCGTTCGAAGGGACGATCGGCATCTATCAGGGCGAGGAACTCGGGTTGACCGAAACCGATCTGCTTTATGAAGAACTGACCGACCCGCCGGGGCTGCGGTTCTGGCCGGAAAACAAGGGCCGCGACGGTTGCCGCACGCCGATGGTCTGGGATGGCGGGCCACATGCGGGCTTTACCGGCGGCACCCCCTGGCTGCCGGTCAAACCCCCGCAGGCGGTGCGCAACGTGGCGGCGCAAGAGGCCACGCCCGGCTCGGTGCTGCATCATTACCGCGCGATGCTTGCCTTCCGGCGCGGCTCGGCGGCGCTGCGCCAGGGCCGGACGGTCTTTCTCGACACCCCCGATCCGGTGCTTGGCTTTCGCCGCGAGACCGATGGGCAGAGCCTGACCTGCCTGTTCAACCTTGGCCCGAATCCGGTTTCGCTGCCCGCCCCAAGGGGCGTTCCGGTCGGTCCGGCGTTGGCGGCAGATCTCGTCAAGGGGCGGCTGGAGCTTGGCCCGAATGCGGCAATCTGGTTGCAGGATACCGCCCTGCCCTGCCCCGGATCAAGCCACAAGCCTGACTGAAGATCGCCATGCAACGATTTGTTTGTCTTGCGGTATTTCAAAATTCGAAATGGCTCAGCGCAGCGGCAGGAACACGCAAAACCGGCTGCCTTTGCCTCTTTCGCTTTCGATCTTGAGCCGCCCGCGGTGGCGCGCCACGATATGTTTGACAATGGCCAGCCCCAGCCCGGTTCCGCCCTGCTCGCGCGAGCGGTGGGTATCGACGCGATAGAACCGCTCGGTCAGGCGCGGCAGGTGGATCGCCTCGATCCCCTCGCCCTTGTCGGCCACCACCACCTTCAGCGCCGGGCCGCGCAGCACCGGCTCATGGGCAATCTGCTCGACCGAAACCCGGACCTCGCCGCCGCCGCCGCCATATTTGATCGCGTTCTCGATCAGGTTGGTGAAAACCTGCGTCAACTGATCGGGGTCGGCCACCAGTTTCAGCCCGGTCTCGACCCCCTCGCGCAAGAGCGCCACCCCGCTGGCCTCGGCCACCGGCGCCAGCGTCTGCACCACCCCTTTCAGCACCACCGACAGATCGACCTCGGCGGTGGGGCGGCGGCGTTCCTCGGCCTCGACCCGGCTGAGCGACAAAAGATCGCCCACCAGCCGGTTCATCCGCCCCGCCTCGCGCGCCATGATGCTCAGGAACCGCTCCCGCGCTACGGCATCCTCCTTGGCCGCGCCCCGCAATGTCTCGACAAAGCCCATCAGCGCGGTCAGCGGCGTGCGCAATTCGTGGCTGACATTGGCCACGAAATCGCGCCGCATCGCCTCGGCCTCTTCAAGCGCGGTCACATCTTCAAAACTCAGCACCGCGCCGCCCTCGGGCAGGGCGCCTTCGGGCAGCGGTGCCAGCGTGACCTGCGCCAGCATCTCATGGCCCGCCGCGCCGATGCGCAGCCGCACCTGCTGCGCCCCCTCGCCGCGAAAGACCTGCTCCAGCGCCTGCCCCAGCGCGGGCTGGCGCAGCACCGTCACGAAAGGCCGCCCCTCCAGCGCATCACCCAGCATCTCGCGCGCCGCCGGATTGGCGGCAAGGATCCGTTCCTGGGGTGAAACGATCAAAATTGGAAACGGAACAACTTCGAGCAATGGGATTGTTGACGAATCCGACATTTTCCGATCCCCTGTTTCCGTCCGGTGCTTGACCTGAGCCAACTTCGGGGAAAGCATCGGCAAGATCAAGGTTGCGCAGATGCCAGGGGGCTAAGCATCTGCAGGGTTCGAGACGCGTCAACACAAGGCAGGGGTCAGGCCCTGCCCAAACCGGATGGAGCAATGCCCCCGCAGTCACATAACCCGCACGGGTTTTTCCTGCCGGAGACCGATGGGCTTTCGCTGGCCAATCGACGCATTCTGGTGGTGGACCCGTCGCAAACCCTGCCGCAGGCCCTGCGCGGGGTTCAAAGCGCCACCATCACCCTTGCGCGGATGGCAATGATCGATGCCGCGTTGATTGCACGGGTGCGCCCCGATGTGGTTCTGGCGCCGCTCTTCGGCCCCGACCACGATATTGTCGATCTTGCCCGTCTGCTCGACCAGGCGGGCTACACCGGGCCCTTGCGGGCCTATTCGCCGCCGCTGCCCGATACCGCGCTGGTGCGCGCCGAATTGCGCCAGATCTGGGGAGCGCGGGATTTCGACATTCTCGAAGTGCCCACGCACTGGAACTGAGCGGCGGAACTGCGCCCCCCGATCCCGGCGCATGCCCCGGTCACCCGGCCCGGTTCAGCCGCGCGGCCTCAGCCCCTCGGCAAAACGGGCGGCATTGGCGCGGTAATGCGCCGCCGATGCCAGCAGCCGGGCCTGCGCATCCGCATCGAGAATCCGCACCACCTTGCCGGGCGCGCCCATCACCAGGCTGCCATCGGGGATGGTCTTGCCCTCGGTAATCAGCGCCCCGGCCCCGATCAGGCAGCCCCGCCCGATCACCGCACCATTGAGCACCGTCGCCCCCATGCCGATCAGCGAGCCATCGCCAATCGTGCAACCGTGCAGCATCGCCTTGTGGCCGATGGTGCAATTCGCCCCGATCCGCAAGGGAAAGCCCATATCGGTGTGGCAAACCACGTTTTCCTGCACGTTCGAGCCCGCCCCCACGCGAATCTCTTCGTTGTCGCCGCGCAGGGTGCAGCCAAACCAGACCGAGGCCTCCGCCTCCAGCACCACCTTGCCGATCAGATTGGCGTCGGGGGCCACCCAGGCGCCCGGCTCCAGCCGCGGCACCACGCCATCGAGTTCGTAGATCATCGCG
>CAZPWV010000136.1:5141-6422 GCA_964590825.1 uncultured Rhodobacter sp.
GCCGCGAACGAAATCGCTCAACCCAGGCTGGCGCGGCCGCCGCATCCGCTCGGCACGCAGGATCGTCGTCACATCCGCCTCGGCCGCATCGATATCGCGGTTGATGACGATGTAATCATACTCGCTCCAATGGCTGATCTCGTCGCGGCTTTTCGCCATCCGCCCGGCAATCACCTCGGCGCTGTCTTGCGCGCGGCTTTGCAGCCGGATTTCCAGATCGGCAATCGAGGGCGGCAGGATGAAGATGCTCACCACATCCTGGCCAAGACGCGAGTTCGCCACCTGCTGGCCGCCCTGCCAGTCGATATCGAGAATCACATCGCGCCCCTCGGCCAGCCGCGCCTCGACCGGGGCCGCGGGGGTGCCGTAAAGGTTGCCGAAGACCTCGGCATGTTCCAGCATCGCGCCCGCCGCCACCATCGCCTCGAAATCGGCACGGCGGGTGAAAATATAGTCCCGCCCGTCCACCTCGCCGGGGCGCGGCGACCGCGTCGTGGCCGAAACCGAAAACGACAGCGAGGGATCCCAGGCCATCAGCCGTTTGGCGAGGGTGGATTTGCCCGCCCCCGACGGCGAAGACAGGATAATCAGCAGCCCCCGGCGGCGCGGTTCGGTCATGGTTCACTCCACATTCTGGATCTGCTCGCGCATCTGGTCGATGACATGCTTGAGGTCAAGCCCGATCGCCGTCAGCGCCGTCGAACCCGATTTCGAACACAGCGTATTGGCCTCGCGCACGAATTCCTGGGTCAGGAAATCCAGCTTGCGCCCCACCGCCCCCGGTTCGTGCAACAGCCCCCGCGCCGCCGCCACATGCGCCCGCAGCCTGTCAACCTCCTCGGTGACATCAGCCTTAACGGCGAGCAGCGCCAGTTCCTGCGCCACCCGCTGCGCATCGGCCCCCACCGCGCCCGTCATCACCCGCGCCAGCGCCGTTTCCAGCGCCGCCGCCATTTCGGGGCGCCGCGCCTCGGCCAGAACGGCCGCCTGTTCGGTCAGATCGGCGATTCGGTCGATCTGTGCCACAATTATGCCACCAAGTTGCGCCCCTTCCGCCGCCCGCATCGCCACAAATTCGCCCAGAAGCCGCGCCAGCGCCGCCAGCAATTCCGCCCGCAGCGCCGCCGGATCCTCGGTTTCGGGGGCGTTTTGCTCGACCACCCCGCGCAGCCCCAGCAGGTCCACCGCGCGGCTGGGCGCAAGGGCCAGCCCATGGCTGCGCGCCGCCTCCTCGATCTCGCGCAGCGCACTCAGCCCGGCCGCCAGACCGGCCGCGGAGAG
>CAZPWV010000137.1:0-6346 GCA_964590825.1 uncultured Rhodobacter sp.
GAAGAGCCTGCGCCAGGGCGGGGCGAACATTGCCGAAAGCTATGCCAGCGTCGAAAATGGCGAATTGTGGCTCATCAATTCCTATATCGCGGCCTATAAACAGGCCGGCGTCTTTGGCCACGAAGAGCGCCGACACCGCAAGCTTCTGGTGTCGAAGAAGGAACTCGGCCGGTTGTGGAGCGCGGTCGGGCGCGAAGGCATGACCCTGGTGCCGCTGGCGATGTATTTCAACGACCGTGGCCGGGTAAAGCTCAAGCTGGGCATCGCCAAGGGCAAGAAGCTGGCCGACAAGCGCGAAACCGAGGCAAAGCGCGACTGGAACCGGCAAAAACAGCGGCTGCTGAAGCAAAACGGCTGAGAACCAGCCGCAAGTATTCCCCGTTCTTTTGGCGGCGCCAGCTGCGAAACTCTGCCGTCACCGTGGCGCAGGGGGCCGCCCGGTGGCTTTCGCAAACCCCCTGAAGGACTGTGTCATGGAACTCATCATCGGGCTTTTGTCGGGGGCGCTGGGGGGCAATGCCGCCGGTTCGCTGCTCAAGAACGCCAATCTTGGCCTGATCGGCAATTCGATTGCCGGCATTGTCGGCGGCGGCCTTGGCGCGCAGCTTCTGGCCATGCTTGGCACCGGCGCGGCGGCCAACAGCGGCACCGACCTCTCGGCCATCATCGGCTCGATCGCCTCGGGGGGCGTGGGCGGTGGCGCGCTTTTGGCCATTGTCGGGCTGATCCGCAAGGCGCTGGCGAAGTAATCGCCCGAAAACGGCGGCGGGCGGCCCCCTGCCGCCCGTTTTACCGCCTTGCAAGCTTGCCCGCCTTGCCGTCTTTGGCTAATCACGGGGGTGATTTCAGGAGGGCGCGCGATGCTGCAAGACGATCCGAAAACGCTGGTTTCCACCGACTGGCTTGAGGCGCATCTGCGCGACCCCGACCTTCGGGTGCTCGATGGTTCGTGGTTTCTGCCGCAGATGAACCGCGATGCCAAGGCGGCTTACGATGCCGCCCATATTCCCGGCGCAAGGTTTTTCGACATCGACGAGATCTCCGACAGCCGCTCGGACCTGCCGCATATGGCGCCGCCAGTCGAGAAATTCATCTCGCGGATGCGGGCAATGGGCGTGGGCGATGGCCATCAGGTGGTTGTCTATGACCAGCATGGCGTGTTTTCCGCGCCGCGGGTGTGGTGGACCTTCCGGCTGATGGGCAAGACCGATATTGCCGTGCTTGACGGTGGCTTTCCGAAATGGATGGCCGAGGGCCGCGATGTCGAAGACCTGCCGCCAATGCCGCGTGACCGCCACATCACCGTGCAGCGCCAGGCGCATCTGGTGAAAGACGTCACACAGGTGGCCCATGCCTCCAAGCTGGGCGATCACGAGATCATCGACGCCCGTGCGCATGGCCGCTTCATCGGGGTGGACCCCGAGCCCCGCCCCGGCCTGCGGCAGGGCCATATTCCGGGGTCGAAAAACGTGCCCTGGATGAGCCTGCTGAATGACAATGGCACGATGAAATCCCCCGAGGCCCTGCGCGGGGTTTTCGAGGCCGCCGGCGTCGATCTGAAAAAACCCGCCATCACCAGCTGCGGCTCGGGCGTCAATGCGGCGCTCTTGGCCTTTGCGCTCGAACGCATCGGCCATCGCAATCACGCCGTTTATGATGGCGCCTGGGCCGAATGGGGCATGTTCAACGACCTTCGCGTCGCAACCGGAGAAGCATGATGTTCAATACCCTCAAGGCGCAGGCGCCTGACAAGATTCTGGCGCTGATGGGCCAGTTCCGCGCCGACCCGCGGCCGGAAAAGATCGACCTCGGCGTGGGCGTCTACAAGGATGCCGAGGGCCGCACCCCGGTGATGCGGGCGATCAAGGCGGCCGAAAAGCAGCTTTGGGAGGCCGAAACCAGCAAAACCTATACCGCGCTGGCCGGGGAGCCCGCCTTCCACGCCGCCATGGCGGAAATGGTGCTGGGCACGGGCTACCCCGCCGAGCGGCTTTCGTGCCTGGCCACGGTGGGCGGCACCGGCGCCTGCCGGCAGGGGTTTGAACTGGCCCGCATGGCCAGCCCCGGCTGCACCATCTGGGTTTCGGACCCGACCTGGCCGAACCATCTCTCGATCCTTGCCTTCATGAAGCAGGACTACAAACTTTACCGCTATTTCGACGAGGCCAGCCGCTCGGTCGATTTCGCCGCGATGATCGACGATCTGCAGGCGGTGCAGCCGGGCGATGTGGTGCTGCTGCATGGCTGCTGCCACAACCCCACCGGCGCCAACCTGAACCTGGATCAATGGGCCGCGGTGGCGGACCTCTTGGAGGCCAAGGGTGCCGTGCCGATGATCGACCTTGCCTATCAGGGCTTTGGCGACGGGCTCGAGGAAGACGCCGCCGGCACGCGGCTGATTGCCTCTCGCCTGCCCGAGGTGATGATTGCGGCCTCCTGCTCGAAGAACTTCGGCATCTACCGCGAGCGCACCGGCTGCCTGATGGTGCTCTCAGATGCCGCCGCGAAAGAGGTGACTCAGGGCACGCTGGCCTATCTCAACCGGCAGAACTACTCCTTTGCCCCCGACCATGGCGCCCGTCTGGTAACGATGGTTCTCACCGATCCGGCGCTGAAGGCCGAGTGGATGACCGAGCTGGAAGAGGTGCGCAAGGGCATGCTGGGGCTGCGCCAGCATCTGGCCGACGAGCTGCGCCAGCTTTCCAACTCGGACCGGTTCGATTTCATCGCCCAGCACCGCGGCATGTTCTCGCGGCTTGGCGCCAGCGCCGAGGCGGTAGAGAAAATGCGGGTCGAGAACGCCATCTACATGGTGGGCGATTCGCGGCTGAACATTGCCGGGCTGAATGCGAAAACCGTGCCGGTGCTGGCGCGTGCCATCATCGCCGCCGGCGTCTGAGCCGGGCGAGACAACACGGGCGGCCCTGCGGGGCCGCCCTTTTCCGTGGCGCAAACGAAAAGGCCCGGCAGATGCCGGGCCTTTCGATTTCTGCGCCGCGCTTACGAGTGGTAGGCGCTTTCACCATGGGTGGTCAGGTCAAGGCCCTGACGCTCGTCATCGGTGGCAACCCGCAGGCCGGTGATGGCCTTGACGATGTA
Source organism: uncultured Rhodobacter sp. (assembly GCA_964590825.1). Classification (GTDB taxonomy): domain Bacteria; phylum Pseudomonadota; class Alphaproteobacteria; order Rhodobacterales; family Rhodobacteraceae; genus Rhodobacter. The sequence continues at coordinate 3,100 of CAZPWV010000137.1, forward strand.
AAGCAGAACCAGCGAGCCAACACCGGCCCAGACCAGCGTCACGAGAACGGCCTTGATCTGGATCATCACCTGCGCCGCAATCGAGAAATCCTCGCCGCCGGTGCCGCCAAGGCCGGGCGCCATCAGCACGCCGGTCATCACCGCGCCGACGATGCCGCCGATGCCATGCACGCCGAACACGTCAAGGCTGTCGTCGTATTTGAACATCGCCTTCACCTTGGTGACGAAGACGTAGCAGACCGGCGAGACCATCAGGCCCAGCACAATCGCGCCCACCGGGCCGGTGGTGCCGCAGGCCGGGGTGATGGCCACAAGGCCCGCCACCATGCCCGAGGCGGCGCCAAGCCCCGAGGCCTTGCCGCGGGTGATGAGTTCGACGACCGACCAGCTGACAATCGCGGCGGCGGTGGCAACGAAGGTGTTCAGCATCGCCAGCGTGGCGCCCGAGGTGGCCTCGAGGTTCGAACCGGCGTTGAAGCCAAACCAGCCAACCCAGAGCATCGCGGCGCCCACCATGGTCAGCGTCATCGAATGCGGGGCCATGTTTTCCTTGCCAAAACCGATGCGCGGACCAACCACATAGGCCGCGGCCAGCGCGGTGATCCCGGCGTTGATATGCACCACGGTGCCGCCGGCAAAGTCAATCGCACCCCAACCAAAGATCAGGCCATTGGCATCCCAGACCATATGGGCGATGGGGAAGTAGATCACCGTTACCCAGAGAATGGTGAACAGGATCACCGCCGAGAACTTGATGCGCTCGGCAAAGGCGCCAATGAACAGCGCCGGGGTGATCGCCGCAAAGGTCATCTGGAAGGCGATGAACACATATTCCGGCAGCATCACGCCCTCGCTGAAGGTGGCGGCAAGGCTATCGGGCGTCACACCGGCCAGGAACACCTTGCCCAGACCCCCCCAGAACGGCGAGGTGCCGCCGCCGAAGGAAAAGGAATAGCCGTAAAGCACCCAGATAATCATCACCACGGCGGTAATCATCGTGGTCTGCATCAGCACCGAGAGCATGTTCTTGGTGCGCACGAGGCCACCGTAAAACAACGCAAGACCGGGCAGGATCATGAACAGCACCAGCAGCGTGGCGGTCATCATCCAGCTTACATCGCCTTTATCGACAATCGGCGCCGCCGCTTCGACAACTTCGGCCACAACGGCCGTTTCCTGCGCGAAGGCAGGCAGGGCGGCTGCGGCAAGCGCCGCGGCAAGGCCCGAAATCTTGGTAAGGTTTTTCATTGGTCCACTTTCCCCTGAGCTTGCTTAGAGCGCGTCGTCGCCGGATTCGGAGGTGCGCACCCGCACCGCCTGCGCCACGTCGAGCACGAAAATCTTGCCGTCGCCGATCTTGTCGGTCTTCGCCGCTTTCAGGATCGTATCGACCACCTCATCGGCGAGCCCATCGGCCACGACGATCTCGAGTTTCACCTTCGGCACGAAATTCACCGCGTATTCCGCCCCGCGATAGATTTCGGTGTGCCCCGACTGCGCGCCGAAGCCCTTGATTTCGGTCACCATCATGCCGCGCACGCCGATGGAGGTCAGCGCTTCGCGCACCTCCTCGAGCTTGAACGGCTTGATCGCTGCAATGATGAGTTTCACTGGATGTCCCTTCCTGTTGACAGCAACCCGATGCCCGGCAAGGGGCACCGCTCTGGGCCATGAAAGGCGGCGGGGCCGGCTCTGCACAAGCAAAGCAAGGCTTGCCGCGCCGCCGCAAAATCGGATTTCAGCCGCAAAACGCACAAATTGTGCGCAATGCACAAAATTTAATCATATCAAAAACCGAATCGTGATGTGTTACGGCTCCACAAGCGGCGTGGGCCGGTGTAAAACGCAAAAAACAAAAGGCAGCGGATCGGACATGGCAGGAACAGGCGGGCGGCGCGGGCCACTGGTGGCGGACAAGCGATACTCCCCGGCGCAACCGGCGGCGCCGAAGGCCAAGACGCCAAAACCGGCCAAACCCTCACCGCCGCGCAAGCCGCGCAAACCGCGCCGCCACGGGCCGGTGCTCGGTGCGGTGCTGGGCATTGTGCATCTGCTCTGGCGCATTCTTTGGGGCTTTGCCTGGCGCTCGGCGGCGGTGCTGGGGCTGATCCTTGGCCTTGCCACCGTCTACTTTTACGGCCAGTTGCCCGATTACACCGCCCTGCTTGATGGCCGCAACCGCGGCTCGGTGACCCTGCTCGATGGCAATGGCGCGGTGTTTGCCTGGCGCGGTGAAACCTTCGGCGGCCAGACCACCGCCGAAAACGTCTCGCCCTTCCTGCGCGACGCGGTGATCGCCACCGAGGACAAGCGCTTCTACCGCCATTTCGGTGTTTCCCCGCGCGGCATTGCCTCGGCCATCGTCATCAACCTGCGCGAGGGGCGCGGCCCGCTCGAAGGCAACGGCGGCTCCACCATCACCCAGCAGGTGGCCAAACTGCTGTGCCTTGGCGTGCCCTTTGACGCCCGCCGCTGGAAAAGCGAGACCGACTATGAGGCCGACTGCCGCTCGGGCGGGGTCAAGCGCAAGATCAAGGAAATTCCCTATGCGCTGGCGATGGAGTTCAAATATTCCAAGGCGCAGATTCTGACGGTTTACTTCAACCGCGCCTATCTGGGGGCCGGGGCACGGGGGTTCGAGGCGGCGGCGCAGCGCTATTTCGGAACATCGGCGGCCAATGTGAACGCGCAGCAGGCGGCGATGCTGGCGGGGCTGTTGAAAGCCCCCACCCGCTATGCCCCCACCACCGACCTCAAACGCTCGCAGGAACGCGCGGGGATGGTGCTGGCGCTGATGCACGATCAGGGCTTTCTCGACGATGCCGATTGGCAGGCGGCACGGGCCAACCCCGCCACCCTGTCCGAGGCGGCGCAGGCGCGGGCAGGCGGGTATTTTGCCGATTGGGTGATGGACAGCATTCCCGATTTTCTGGCCAAGGACACCACCGAAGACGTGGTGATCCGCACCACGCTCGACCAACGCCTGCAGGCGGCCGCCGAAGAGGCGCTGAAAACGGTGTTCGAAACCAAGGTCAAGCAGGGGTCCGAGGCCGAAGCGGCGATTGTGGTGATGTCTTCCGATGGTGCGGTGCGGGCCATGGTGGGCGGGCGGGCCAGCAAGGTTTCGGGCGCCTTCAACCGCGCCACGCAGGCCCGGCGGCAGACCGGCTCCACCTTCAAGCCCTTTGTCTATGCCGCCGCGCTCGACCTGGGCTGGACCCCGGACACGATCGTCGAAGATGCGCCG
>CAZPWV010000138.1:0-1614 GCA_964590825.1 uncultured Rhodobacter sp.
TGATGGAACGCCTGCCCTTCGTGGAACGTCACGCCTGGTTCGCCGCCAACCCCTACGACTGGAACGGCAGCCGTCCCCGGGTCAATCTGGTCGACAACAACCTGCGCCCCACCCCGGTTGGCCTTGCCTTCGAGGATGTCGCGCGTCGCCTGGGCGGTCTGCGGGTGGCCAGCGGGAACTGAGCCTTTGAAAAAACGCCGCCATCCCCTTCGGGACGGCGGCGCAGTCATCGCTTTCGCGGCGCAGGCGCCTTGGGGACAGGCGAAAGCGGAGGCAATCAGAACAGGGCGGGCAGATGCAGGCCCATCACCAGCATCACGATCAACGAGGCCGCCCCCAGCGCATCCAGCACCAGCGTGTCGCGGCTTCGAACAAGAACGGAACGGATTTCGGCGGCCATCTGATCCTCCCTCATCAATCTGTTCTTAATTTGTTCTCATACCTCTTCCCGCCTGTAAAGAACTTTCCGCGAACATTTTAAGATTTCTTAACCGACCGTGATCAGCCGGATCGTGCGATCCTGTTCCATCAGCCATAGAAGCACCCGCACCGCCTGCCCACGCGGGCTTTGCAGGCCCGGGTCTGTCGCCAGCAGCGCCCTCGCGTCGCTTTGCGCCACCGCCATCAGCCCCGCCTGCCGTTCCAGATCGGCAATGCGAAACCGCGGCAAACCCGATTGCGCCGTGCCGATCACATCCCCCGCGCCGCGCATCGCCAGATCTTCCTCGGCAATGCGAAAGCCATCCTCGCTTTCGCGCAAGATCGCCAAACGCCGCTCACCCGCCTCGCTCAGCGGCGCCTGATACAGCAGCACGCAGGTGGAATGTTGCGCGCCGCGCCCCACCCGCCCCCGCAGCTGGTGCAATTGCGCCAGACCAAAGGTCTCGGCCCGTTCAATCACCATGATCGAGGCCTCGGGCACATTCACCCCCACCTCGATCACCGTGGTCGCCACCAGAACGCGCCGCCGCCCGGCAACGAAATCGGCCATCGCGGCATCTTTTTCGGTGCCGGGCAATTGCCCATGCACCAGCGCCACCACCCCCTCGCCCAGAGCCGCACGCAAATCGGCAAACCGGGTCTCGGCCGCGGTCAGATCGACCCTTTCGCTTTCCTCGACCAGCGGGCAGACCCAATAGGCCTGCCGCCCCTGCGCCACCGCCTCGCGCAGATGTGCCACCACCTCGTCGATGCGACTGGTTGCCACCAGCGCCGTCTGCACCGGCTGGCGACCGGGCGGCTTTTCATCCAGCAAGCTCACATCCATGTCGCCATATTGCGCCAGCGCAAGCGAGCGCGGAATCGGCGTGGCGGTCATCACCAGCACATCGGCCATGTCGCCCTTGGCGCCCAGTTCCATCCGCTGCGCCACGCCAAAACGGTGCTGTTCATCAATCACAACCAGCCGAAGATCATGAAATACAACGTCTTTTTGAAACACCGCATGGGTGCCCAGCAAAATGTCGATCTGCCCCGCCGCAAGCGCGGCCAGTTTCTGCGCCCGCTCGGCCCCCTTGTCGCGCCCGGTCAGCACCTCCAGCCGCAGCCCCGCCGCAAGGGCCAGATCGGTCAGGCCGGAAAAATGCTGGCGCGCCAGAATTTCGGTGGGCGCCA
>CAZPWV010000138.1:1624-3239 GCA_964590825.1 uncultured Rhodobacter sp.
TCTTTCGGCCGGCCCGCCCGCTTCGACCGCCACCAGCAGCGCCAGAAAAGCCACCAACGTCTTTCCGGAGCCGACATCGCCTTGCAAAAGCCGGTTCATCCGGCGCGGTTCGGCCATATCGGCCGCAATCTCGCCAACCGCCCGGCTTTGCGCCGCCGTCGGACGATAGGAAAGCGATTTCAAAACCTTGGACGATAACTTTCCGGTGCCACAGGTCTGGCGCCCTTTCGGATGCCGGGCCTGACGGCGGGCCAGTGCCAGGGTCATCTGATGGGCAAAAAGCTCGTCATAGGCCAGGCGCTGGCGCGCCGTCGCAAAGGGCGCGGTGTCGGCCTGCGCCTGCGGGTGATGCGCCATGCGCAGCGCCTGCGCCCAGTCGGGCCAGGCTTCGCGGGCCTTCAGCGCCGGGTCGATCCATTCCGCCAGATCGGGCAAACGGGTCAACGCCCCTTCTGCCGCCTTGGCCATCAACCGCTGCGTCAGGCCCGCCGTCAGCGGGTAGACCGGCTCGAAAAGCGGCAGTTTTCCGGCCTCGGCCAGCGGCAGGATATGATCGGGATGGACCATCTGCGCCATCCCGTCAAAGACCTCAAGCCGCCCCGAAACCAGCCGCCGGCTGCCCTTGGGCAAGGTTTTCTCCAGGTAATCGCCACGGATATGAAAGAAAACCAGCGCAAATTCGGCTCCCGCATCGCGCACCAAAACACGGGTCGGGCCGGCACGGTTGCGGGCCGGCAGATGCGCCTCGATTTCCACCTCGACGGTGACGGTGGCGGGCGCCACCACCTCACGGATCGAGGGCAGCGGGCGGCGGTCAATGCCGGAATGCGGCAAGGTAAACAGCATGTCCCGCGGGCGGGAAATACCGATCTGCCCAAAAATCTGCGCGGTTTTCGCCCCGATGCCGGGCAGTGTTTCAAGCCCGGCAAACAGCGGAAACAGCAGCGGCGGGCGGCCGTTCATGGCGCCCCGATCAGCGCAAGCCAGGCCGCCTCGTCCAGCACCCGCACCCCAAGCGCGGCGGCCTTGGCCGCCTTTGACCCCGCGCCGGGGCCGGCCACAAGAATATCGGTCCGCGCCGAAACCGAACCGGCCACCTTGGCCCCCAGCGCCTCGGCACGGGCCTTGGCCTCGGCGCGGGTCATCCGCTCCAGCGTGCCGGTGAAAACCACGGTCAGCCCGGCCACCGCCGAATCGGTGGCAACCGGCGCGGCATCTTCGATCTGCAACTGCGCGACAAGGCGGTCGATCGCGGCGCGCTCGGCGGGGTGATGGAAGGCCGCAACAACCGAAGCGGCCAGCGTTTCGCCCACCCCGTCGATGCTCAAGAGCGCCTCCCAATCGGGGCCGGTGTTGTTTTGCGCGCCGCTCATCGCCGCTTCGAACCGCGCCCAGCTTTGGAAATGCCGGGCCAAAAGCGCCGCCGATGTCTCGCCCACATGCCGGATGCCAAGCGCAAAAATCAGCCGCGAGAGCGATATTTTTCGTTTGTCTTCAATGGCCTGAAACAGGTTGTCTGCCGATTTCCCGCCCCAACCCTCGCGGTTTTTCAACTGTTGCAACCCGCGGCCAAAGCGCTCTTGCAAGGTAAAAATATCGGCGGGCTCGCGAATCC
>CAZPWV010000138.1:3249-5560 GCA_964590825.1 uncultured Rhodobacter sp.
AACGCCTCGATCTGCTTTGCCCCCAGCCCCTCGATGTCGAACGCACTGCGGGAAACGAAATGCCGGAGCTTTTCCACCGCCTGCGCCGGACAGATCAGCCCACCGGTGCAGCGGCGCACCGCGTCGCCCTCCTCACGGATCGCCTCGGCACCACACTCCGGGCAATAGTATGGAAAAACAAATGGTTGCAATTCGATATTGCGACGAGAAAGATCGACATCGGCAAGTTTGGGAATCACATCTCCGGCGCGATACACCTGCACCCAATCGCCCTCGCGGAAGTCTTTGCCACCGCGGATCAACGCCCCCTTCGAATCGCGTCCGGCAATGTAATCTTCGTTGTGCAGCGTCGCGTTCGAGACCACCACGCCCCCCACCGTCACCGGCTTCAGCCGCGCCACCGGGCTGAGCGCACCGGTGCGTCCGACCTGAATTTCGATCTTTTCCAGCCGCGTCCAGGCGGTTTCGGCGGGAAATTTATGCGCAATCGCCCAGCGCGGCGTGGTGGTGCGAAAGCCAAGACGGGCTTGCAACGCGAGATCGTTCACCTTGTAAACCACCCCGTCGATATCGTAGCCCAGTTCCGCCCGCCCGGCCTCGATCGCGCGGTATTGCGCCAGAAGATCTTGCGGGCCGGCGCAGGGGCGGGTCAAGGGATTGACCTGAAACCCAAGCCTTTTCAATCGGTTGACAGATTCCATCTGGGTTGACCCCAGCGCCTCGGACAGCGCCCCCCAGGCATAGGCGAAAAACCGCAGCGGCCGCGCGGCGGTGATGCGCGCATCAAGCTGGCGCAGCGATCCGGCGGCGGCATTGCGCGGATTGGCAAAAACCCTGTCGCCGGCAGCGCTTTGGCGCGCATTCAGCGCGGCAAAATCGGCGTGGCTCATATAGACTTCACCGCGCACCTCCAACAGCAGCGGCGCGCCACTCAAATGTTGCGGAATATCGGCAATGGTGCGGGCGTTTTCGGTGACATTTTCGCCCGTCTCGCCGTCGCCGCGCGTGGCCGCCTGCACCAGCAAGCCGTTTTCATACCGCAGCGACAGCGACACCCCGTCGATCTTCGGCTCGGCGGTATAGGAAAGCACCGTTTCGGGGCCAAGACCGAGAAAGGCGCAAACCCGGCTATTGAAATCAACCACATCCGCCTCGGTGAAGGCGTTTTCAAGGCTGAGCATCCGGATCTCATGGGCAAGTTTGCCAAAACCCTCGGCCACCGCCGCCCCGACCCGGACCGTCGGGCTGTCGGGCCGCGCAAGTTCGGGAAACCGCGCCTCGATCGCACTCAGCCGGCGTTTGAGCGCATCGTATTCGGCGTCCGAAATTTCGGGCGCGTCGAGCGTGTGATAGGCGGTATTGGCCGCTTCGATCCGCGCGGCAAGGCCGGGCAGTTCCGCCGCGGCTGCGGCGCGGGTCATGCTGTCAATGGCGGAGCCGTTCTCTTCCGTCATCTGGTCCCCCTCTGGCTGCCCCCAGCTTTAGGGGCAGCCGCCGGACGCGTCCAGCGAGTCGCAAGGGCGGCGGTGGGGCAGCGCGCCGATGCCATCCGCAGACGGGGGCGCGCCGCAGGATTTGCAGCGCTTCACAGACGGGTGGCAGAGGTGATGGCCCCGGAGCGCGGGGCGCGCCCCGCCACAGGCCACCGGCCCTGCGAAACAGGCGACCAAGCGTCACCATTGGTCCCGCCCAACCCGCTGCCCGTTGTGGCGGCAGGAGGGCCCGGCCCGTTACCGGAACCGAAAAGCCCCTTTCAGGCCCCCACCACCATGCGCCGGTCGATATCGCCCTGATCGGGGTCGCGCAGCACATAGCCGCGCCCCCAGACGGTTTCGATGTAATTGTCCCCGCCCGTCACCTCGGCCAGCTTTTTGCGCAGCTTGCAGATGAACACGTCGATGATCTTCAACTCCGGCTCGTCCATGCCGCCGTAAAGATGGTTGAGGAACATTTCCTTGGTCAGCGTGGTGCCCTTGCGCAGGCTGAGCAGCTCCAGCATCTGATATTCCTTGCCGGTCAGATGCACGGGCTTGCCCCCGACCTCGACCGTTTTCGCGTCGAGATTGACCGAAATCTTGCCGGTGCGGATGATCGACTGCGAATGCCCTTTGGAGCGGCGGATGATCGCATGGATGCGCGCCACCAGCTCTTCCCGATGGAAGGGTTTCGTCATGTAATCGTCCGCGCCAAACTCGAGTCCCATTATCTTATCCATATCGTCATCCTTGGCGGTCAGCATTATAATCGGAACATTGGATATGCTACGTATCCTCTGGCATACCTCCATGCCGTCTATTTTGGGAAGCATAAG
>CAZPWV010000138.1:5570-6323 GCA_964590825.1 uncultured Rhodobacter sp.
GTATCCACCCGCGCCAGGCGCAACTGCCGCAACACCTCGAGCCCGTTCATGTCGGGCAGATTGAGATCAAGCAGGATCAGATCGTAATCATAAAGCTTGGCAAGGTCGATGCCCTCTTCACCGAGATCGGTGCAATAGACATTGAGATTGGCGTGGGTAAGCATCAGTTCGATGCTGCGCGAGGTCGTTGGATCGTCCTCCACCAACAAAATCCGCATCCTGGGTTCTCCGCGTTAATCCCTCGATCACAATCGACACTCGCACCAAATGGTTAACACGGGGTTACTCTCGCAGGAATTTACTCAAGCGCAACCTAAAGTTGTCTGTATTTCTGGATCGCCGTCACCTTCAGCCCGGCAACCCCGTGTTTGTGCACGGCATCGGTCCAGATCTCGAACTCTTCGTCCGAGAGGCCATAGCGCTCCAGCACCTCTGCCCGCGCGATCAGCCCATAGGCCACCGCGTGAACGATGATCGCCTTGCGCGAGGCAACCCAGCGTCGGGTTTCCTTTGGCGGAAGGTCGGCGCGGGTCAGAATCGTGCCATCGGGCAAGGTGACCGCGCGCGGACCATCGACTTTCTTCAGATACATGGGTTCACCCCTTCATCGTCTCGCGGCCAAGATTGCGCCCTTGCCCTTAACGGCGGGTGAAGCGGAGGGTTGAGAGTAGATCGCATTTTCCTATATTGCTGCGGGTCTGGTTAAAGGACTGTTCAGATGCCGCATGATCCCCCCCTCAACTCGCTGGGCCT
>CAZPWV010000139.1:0-3202 GCA_964590825.1 uncultured Rhodobacter sp.
CAATGGTCGAGCGACCATGCCGAATTCCAGTTCCTGCCGCGCAAGTTCAAGATCGCCATCACCGGCAGCCCCGCCGACCGCGCCGCCACCGCCGCCCATGACATCGGCCTGCAACTGGTTGAACAAGATGGAGAAACCGGCTTTCGCGTGGGGGTGGGCGGGGGCCTTGGGCGCAGCCCGATTCTGGCCTCGCCGCTGCGTGCCTTTCTGCCCAAGGCAGAGCTGCTGCCCTATCTGGAGGCCATCGTCAGCGCCTATAACCTGCTGGGGCGGCGCGACAACAAATACAAGGCCAGGATCAAGATCACCGTTCTTGAAGCCGGGATCGAGGCGTTCCGGGCCGCTGTCGAGACCGAATTTTGCCGCATCCGCCCCGGTTATGGCGGCGCCGATCAGGCAATTCTGGCCCGGATCGCGGCGGATTTCGCCCCGCCCGACTGGCGCGCCAATGACCCGGCGGATTTTGCCCGAAGCCTTGCCGTCGATCCGCTTCTGGCGGCCTGGGCGGCACGGTCAGTAAGCGCCCATAAACGCGCCGATCATGCGGTGGTGACGGTGTCGCTGAAAACGCCGGGCGAGGAACCGGGGGATGCCTCGGCGGCGCAGATGCGGGCACTGGCGGATCTGGCCGAGGCGCATTCCTACGGCGAATTGCGCGTCTCGCATCGGCAAAACATCGTGCTGGCGCATGTGCCGCGTGCCGAACTGGCACAGCTTCATGCCGGGCTGCTGCGGGCTGGCCTGGCGACGGCCAATGTCGGGCTGGTCTCCGATATCATCGCCTGCCCCGGCATGGATTATTGCGCCCTGGCCACGGCCCGCTCGATTCCGCTGGCGCAAGATATTGCCCTGCATTTCCAGTCGCTTGGGCTGGAAAATACGATTGGCGCGCTGAGCGTGAAGATTTCCGGCTGCATCAATGCCTGCGGCCATCACCATCTGGGCGGCATCGGCATCCTGGGGCTCGACCGGGCCGGGGTGGAAACCTACCAGATCACCCTGGGCGGGGATCCGGGGGGGGAACCGGGCGCGGCCGCGATCGGCGAAAAGACCGGCCCCGGATTTGCCTATGACGCGGTGGTGCCCGCGCTGGAGCGGCTGTTGCGGGCCTATCTGGGGGCGCGGCTCGGCCCTGACGAACCCTTTGTGGCGGCGCTGCGCCGGCTTGGCCCCGGCCCGTTCACGGCCGCGCTTTACGGTCTGGCGCCAGCGGAAGGGGCTTTGGCGGAAGGGGCGCAAGATGATGCGGCCTGACATCGGCCCGCGCGTGGCGGCGCTGAACGCGCGCTATCGCCACCATGCGGCGGTGGCGGTGATGGACCATGCGCTGCGCGACCCCGACACCGGGCGGGTGGCGCTGGTCAGCTCGTTCGGCGCCGAATCGGTGGTGCTGCTGCACATGGTCGCGCTGCTGGCCCCCCGCACCCCGGTGCTGTTCGTCGATACGCTGCTGCTCTTTGCCGAAACCCTCGCCTATCAGCAAAGCCTGGCGCAGCATCTGGGGTTGCGCGATCTGCGGGTGATCCGGGCCGCCCCGGCGCGGCTGGCGCAGCACGACCCCGAGGGCAGCCTGCACCGGATCGACCCCGATGCCTGCTGCGCGCTGCGCAAGACCGCCCCGCTGGAGGCGGCGCTGACCGGGTTTGACGGCTGGATCACCGGGCGCAAGCGGTATCAGGGGGCGACCCGCGCCGATCTCGACTTTTTCGAGGTGGAAACGCCGCAGCGGATGAAGATCAATCCACTGGCGCATTGGGGGCGCGGGGATATCGAGGAATATATCGTGCAAAACCGCCTGCCCCGGCATCCGCTGGTGGCGCGGGGCTACCCCTCCATCGGCTGTGCGCCCTGCACCTCGGCGGTGGCGGCGGGCGAGGATCCGCGCGCAGGGCGTTGGCGCGGCGCGGAAAAAACCGAATGCGGCATTCACTTTACCGGCGGCAAGGCGGTGCGCGGCCCGCGCCCGGCCCCGGCAGAAACGGAGCAGGTGGCATGAGTGTGATCGTGCGTGACGACGGCTTTCATGCCGATGATCTGCGGGGTGCGGCGGTGCCGGTCGCCCCCGACACCCCGCCTGCCGCCCTGCCCGCCCTGCTGGCCGGGGTCGGGCCTGGGGGGGCGGTGGCGGTGCTGTTTCCCGCCTTTGGCGACGGGCGCGGTTTTGGTCTGGCGCGGCGGATCCGGGCGCTGGGCTATGGCGGGCGGCTGCGGGCCTGCGGGCCGCTGATTGCCGATCAATATGCGATGGCGCGCCGTGCCGGTTTCGACGAGATCGAGATCCCCGACGATCTGGCCGCGCGGCAACCCGAGGCGCAGTGGCGGGCACGGGCCGATTGGCGCGCATTCGACTATCAGGCCCGGATGCGAGGGCAGAATTTTCTTTCGACGTTAAGCATTGCGGCTTATGAAGGCGCCGAACGGACTTGAGTTAGATCAAGGCCGCGACTGCCGCGAAGAGGTATTTGCGGCGCATGTTTAAATCGCCCCGCCGCGCGCCGCGCGCAGGGGATAGGATCAGCCGCCCCTGAGGCCCCTGAAAGACGAGAGTGCCGTGAACGATACCGCCCCGATTGCGCCCGCGAAAATCCTGCCCGATGCCCAGACCGTTACCGAGGTGAAACACTGGACCGACCGGCTGTTTTCCTTTCGCGTGACCCGCCCGGCCAGCCTGCGGTTCCGCTCGGGTGAATTCGTGATGATCGGGCTGATGGACGACCGCGGCAAGCCGCTGTTGCGGGCCTATTCGATCGCCTCTCCGGCCTGGGACGAGGAACTGGAATTCTATTCGATCAAGGTTCCCGACGGGCCGCTGACCTCGCAGCTTCAGCATATCAAGGTGGGCGACCAGATCATCTTGCGCCCCAAGCCGGTGGGGACGCTGGTGCTTGATGCGCTGTTGCCCGGCAAGCGGGTGTGGTTTCTGGCCACCGGCACCGGCATTGCGCCTTTCGCCTCGCTGATGCGCGAACCCGAAACCTACGAGAAATTCGAAGAAGTGGTGATGATGCACACCTGCCGCACCGTTGCCGAGCTGGACTATGGCCGCGAACTGGTGCAGGCGCTGGAAAACGACCCGCTGATTGGCGAGATGGTCGCTGGCAAGCTCAAATACTACCCCACCACCACGCGCGAGGAGTTTGCGCATATGGGGCGGATCACCGACAACCTCGCCAATGGCAAGGTCTTTGCCGATCTGGGCATC
>CAZPWV010000139.1:3212-6317 GCA_964590825.1 uncultured Rhodobacter sp.
ACAAGGATGTGATGGTGGTGCTGGAAAGCTTCGGGCTGCGCGAGGGCGCCAATTCGGAGCCGCGCGAATATGTGGTGGAAAAGGCCTTCGTCGGCGACGGCATCTGAGCCGAAGGGCACTCTGCCCCGGAGGTTCAGGAAGGGGGCGCTGCCCCCCGGCCTGTCGGCCGCCCCCCGAGGTATTTTTGGCAAGATGAATGGGCCGGCGGCAGCGTAGACCCTGCGCTGGGCCTGTTTGTCATCGAGAGTTTGCCTGTTTTAAGGAGGAAATTTCATCGCGGCAAAACCGCCGCCCCGCTCCGAGGCTCTGGACAGTCTGCTGGCCTTTTCGGCCTTGGGGCTGCTCTTCGCGCTGGCCTTCGCCTTTCTGTTCACCGGCGCGGGGATGACCGGCCCGTCGCAGGCCATCGGGCTTTCCATGCTGGGGGTGGGTGTCCTTGCCCTGGCGATCTGGGCGCGCAACAGCCGGCTTTGGGCGCTGAGCCTGCCTGCGGTGCTGCGCAACCGCTATCTTGAGGTGGCCCCCAAGCCCGGCATGTGGCGCTGGTGACGCCCTGAAACCTGTGGCGAGACCTGTTCCGAACTGAAAACGCCGCCCCGTGGGGCGGCGTCTGGTTTTTTGGGCGCCAGATTACAGGCCGAGCGCGGCTTTCACCTGATCGATCACGGCGGGGATCTGATCCTTGTTCGCCACGGCGGTATCGACGGCGCCTTTCAGCGTGTCTTTCGTGCCCTGTTCGAGCGCGGAGGCGTCGATCATGCCCTTGACCTTGTCACCATCGAAATTTTCGACCGAGAGCATGGCCGACTGCGCGGCCTCGCCCACGGCGGCGGCGGCATCGGTGGCAGCGGTGGTCGCGGTTGCGGCGGTGGCGTCAACCGCCTGTCCGGCAGCGGCGGCGGCATCGGTGGCGGCGGTGGTCGCCGTCGCGGCAGCTTCCGACGCGGCCTGACCGGCAGCGGCGGCGGCATCCGTGGCCGCGGTTGCGGCGGCGTCAACCGCCTGACCGGCGGCAGCGGCGGCATCGGTGGCGGCGCTCGCGGCCTCGGTCGCCGCGGCCTCAACCGCCTGACCGGCGGTCGCGGCGGCATCGGTGGCGGCGCCGGTCGCGGTGGCGGCGGCCTCGGTCGTGGCCTGAGCCGCCTTGTCGGCCGTGCCCATCACCATCTCGCGCACGCCCGGCACAAAGAACCATGCCGCAACAATGGCCGCAGCCAATGCCCCGATCAACCCAACAATCTTGTTCATTTTTCACCCCTTTCAGATGGGAACCCGTTAACCACGCCTCTATGCGCCCAAGGGGCCGGAATGAAAAGGTGTCGCAATGCCGCCATTTCCCCCTTGAGCGGAGGATTTCGGTTGAAAGCCCCGCGCCCTGCCCCTATTTTGCGCGCCAGTCAGATTGGCCACACAAGGATCACCGCCATAGCCCGCAGACCCCACAATGCCCCGCCGCAACGCGACACCGGCCCCCGGATCAATGACCGCATCCGGTCGCCCGAAATTCGCCTGATCGGGGCCGATGGGGAAAATGTCGGCGTTGTCACCCCCGCGCGGGCGATGCAGATGGCGGAGGAAGCCGGCCTTGATCTGGTGGAGATCTCGCCCACGGCCGAACCGCCGGTGTGCAAGATCATGGACTTCGGCAAGTTCAAATACGAACAGCAGAAGAAAGAGGCCGAGGCCCGCAAGAAACAGAAGATCATCGAGATCAAGGAAATCAAGTTCCGCCCCGGCACCGATACGCATGACTACGAGGTCAAGATGCGCTCGGTGATGAAGTTCCTCGAAGAGGGCGACAAGGTGAAGGTCACGCTGCGCTTTCGGGGCCGCGAAATGGCGCACCAGGGTCTGGGGCTGGAACTGCTGAACCGGGTCGCCGCCGATGTGGGCGATGCCGGCAAGATCGAAAGCATGCCCCGGCTTGAAGGGCGGCAAATGGTGATGATGATCGCGCCGAAATGACCCCGTCGGCCGGTCTCAGCGCCGCCAGAGGGGGTCCCTTTGGCGCGGCTGCGGGTCTGGCCGATGCTTGAGGCGCTGTTTCTGGCGGCTTTTCTTGCGGCGACGGTTCTTCCTGCACAATCCGAGGCGGTCTTGCTGGCGGCGCTGGCCGCTGGCCATCCGGCGCTGCTGGTGGTTGGCGTCGCCAGCCTGGGTAACATCCTGGGGGCGGCCACGACTTTCGCGCTTGGCTGGGTGCTGGGTCCGCGCCTGCCTATCCCCGAACGCGCCCGAAACTGGTTTGCCCGCTGGGGGCGGTTTTCCCTTCTGCTGTCCTGGCTGCCCGTTCTGGGCGACGGGCTGGTGATTGCCGCGGGCGTGGCCCGCACGGCACCGGTGGCGGCGCTGGGGCTGGTGGCGCTGGGCAAGGGCGGGCGATACGCGCTTTTGGCCTGGGGGGCGCAGCGTCTTCTGGGCACGCCGGTGCCATAGCCTGGCCCTCGCTCCGGCAGGGCGGTTGTGCAAAGGCCGGGCATGACGCCCGGCCTTTTCGTTTGGCGTTCCTGGCCTTGCCTGGGGCCCTTAGCCCTCGGCGTCACCGCTCTGGCCCGGCGTTTCGGGCAGCATATAGGCCACGGCGATAAACACCGCCCCCAGCACGATCGCCAGAATGTCGCCCGGAACGGAAGGCATCACCGCCTCGTATTTCGAGCCGGGCACCAGCCCGAGCGTGACCTTGCCGCCCAGCACCGCCTCGAGCAGCCCGGTGGCCTTGACCGCGCTGTAGCTCAGCGTATAGGCGAAGGCGCCTAAAAGACCGCCCAGAATGAACACCATCGCGTCGCGCCGCCCCGAGGCCGCCGCGCAAACGCCGGTGCCGGGGCAATAGCCCGAAACCGCCCAGCCAAGGCCCAACAGCAGCCCACCGATGAACACCCCGACATAGGCGGTTTTCACCGACATGTGGCCGACATCGACAAGCCCCGCCATCTGCCCGCCAAAGGTGAGCACGGTGGTGACCCCGATCGCCATCAAGATCGCCTTCATCACCGAGAGATTGCGCAGCACCAGCATCCGCCCCAGAACCGAGGGGTTGGTGACGCCAATCCGGTCAAGCACCGCGCCAAAGGCCGAACCAATCAGAATTGCCAGAAGAATTTT
>CAZPWV010000140.1:0-6300 GCA_964590825.1 uncultured Rhodobacter sp.
ATATCGTCACCGAGATGACCCTCTCGGGCGAGCTTGATGCGCTTCTCGATGCCAAGGGTGTGGCCTACGACAAGGACCGCGCCGAACAGATCCGCGCCGCCAATACCTGAACGATCCGGCCCCGCTTTCCGGCACAGGCCCCGCCATGCGGGGCCTTTTGCTAGAGCCGTGCAAAGAACGGATCGATCTCCCAATAGGCCAGCAGATCCCGCGCATGGCCGCGCGGCATCTGCAACAACTCCATCGCATAAACATCCATGCTGACCAGCGCCGCCAGCCGATAGCCCTGTGCGGCGGCATCGCGCACGGGGCTGGCGGCGGTGAAGGAGGTCTCGATGGCCGAGGCGGCGGAAACCAGAGCAAACCCGAGTTCCAGCGGTGGAACCTCGGGCCAAAGCGAAACCATCTCGCGCACCAGGCTGCGCCAGGCGCCAGCCGCTCGATGGCAAAGGCCACCCGTTCCTCGCTACTCAAAGCCATCATCGTCATCGCAACCTCGAATGCCCCCACCAAGCGCAAATCCCGCTGCGCTGCAATGCTTTCGCAACAGTTTTCCCCAGTTTTCCGCCGCTGACTGCCGTTACGGAAACAGCGCCCCCCGCGCGAAGCCGTTGAAGCCGCGCCACGCAACGGCTAGCCTGCCCGCAAGCAACCGCAGGACCACACCGTGACCCATCCACGCAACCCAGGCACCGCCCTCACCCCCGACTGGTTCGAGGCCATTGCCGTGAACACCCCCGCCGCCGAGGCGCGGGCGGCACAACTCGCAGCCGGCCGCTCGCTGAAAAAAGAGTGGCAGGCGGCCTGGCTCGTCAACGCGATCCTCAGCACCGGCGCGGTCTGCGTTTACCCCACCATGGTGGGCGCGGCGGTGAAGGCGCTTGCCGGCTCGGGCATTCCGGTCGCCTCGGTCGCCACCGGCTTTCCGGCGGGGCTGATGCCGCTGCCCTTGCGGCTGGCCGAGATCCGCTATGCCGTCGAGGAAGGTGCCGACGAAATCGACATCGTCATCACCCGCGCCCATGTGCTGCAAGCCAACTGGGCGGCGCTTTACGACGAAATCGCCGCCATGCGCGAGGCCAGCGGCGCGGCCCACATGAAGGCCATCCTCGCCACCGGCGATCTGCAAACCCTGCGCAATGTCTACAAAGCCTCGATGGTGGCCATGCAGGCCGGCGCCGATTTCATCAAGACCTCGACCGGCAAGGAAGCCGTCAACGCCACGCTGCCGGTCTCGCTCACCATGGTGCGGGCGGCGCGCGATTATGGCGCCCGCACCGGACTGAAGATCGGCTTCAAACCCGCCGGCGGCATGAAAACCGCCAAGGATGCGCTGAACTGGCAGGTGCTGATGAAGGAAGAGCTGGGCAATGACTGGCTCCGCCCGGATCTGTTCCGCCTTGGCGCCTCCTCGATGCTGGGCGATATCGAACGCCAGCTCGAACACCACCTCACCGGGCGCTACGCTGCCGCCCACCGCCACGCTCTGGCCTGACGCAAAGGCGAACGAAAGATGCCCTCTGTGAACGAGATCCTTGCAACGATGGATTACGGCCCCGCCCCCGAAGCCGCCGGCGACGTGCTGGGCTGGCTGAAAAACCACGGCCCGTTTGGCCATTTCATCAACGGCGCCTTCACCGCGCCGGGCGAGACCTTCGCCACCGCCAACCCCGCCACCGGCGAAGAGCTTGCGCAAGTCACGCAGGGCTCTGCGGCCGATGTGGCCGCTGCCGTGGTCAGCGCCCGCGCCGCCGCGCCGGGCTGGGCCGCGCTTTCGGGCCATGAACGCGCCCAATACCTCTATGCGTTGGCCCGCACGCTGCAAAAACGCGAACGCTTCATGACCGTGCTCGAGGTTCTGGACAACGGAAAACCCCTGCGCGAGGCCCGCGATGTGGATATTCCCCTCGCCATCCGCCATTTCTACCACCACGCCGGCTGGGCCGAAATGCGGGAGGCCGAGTTTCCCGCCCATGCGCCGCTCGGCGTTTGCGGCGCCATCATCCCGTGGAATTTCCCGCTTTTGATGCTGGCCTGGAAGGTCGCCCCCGCGCTGGCCGCCGGCAATACCGTGGTGCTCAAACCCGCCGAATACACGCCGCTGACCGCGCTCGCCTTTGCCGAAATCTGCATGGAAGCCGGCCTGCCCGCGGGCGTGCTCAACATCGTCACCGGCGACGGGCAGACCGGTGCCGCCCTCGTGGCCGCCCCGGTCGAGAAAATCGCCTTCACCGGCTCCACCGCCGTGGGCCGCTCGATCCGCATCGCCACCGCCGGCACCGGCAAGGCGCTGACGCTCGAACTGGGCGGCAAATCGCCCTTCATCGTCTTTGCCGATGCCGATCTCGATGCCGCCGTCGAGGGCGTGGTGGGCTCGATCTGGTTCAATCAGGGGCAAGTCTGCTGCGCCGGCTCGCGCATTTTCGTGGCCGAGGCGGTGGCCGAGACCTTCACCGCAAGGCTCACCGCACGGCTTGCCAAGCTGCGGCTGGGCGACCCTTTGGACAAAAGCACCGATGTGGGCGCCATCATCCACCCCCGCCAACTGGCCCGCATCCGCGCCCTTGTGGCGGCGGGCGAGGCCGCCGGTGCCACGCTGGTGCAGGCCGGGGCACAACTGCCCGCCACGGGATGCTATTTCGCCCCCGGCTTTCTGACCGGGGCCGAACCCGCAAACCCGGCTTCGGTCGAGGAAATCTTTGGCCCGGTCGCCACGCTGAGCACCTTCCGCACGCCCTCCGAGGCGGTGGAGCTGGCCAACAACAGCCGCTACGGGCTTGCCGCCGCGATCTGGTCGGAAAACATCACGCTGGCCACCGATATCGCCGCGCAACTGAAAGCCGGCGTGGTCTGGATCAATTCCGCCAATGTCTTTGACGCCGCCGCCCCCTTTGGCGGGATGCGTGAAAGCGGCTTTGGCCGCGAGGGCGGGCGGGCCGGAATGCGGGCCTATCTGCACCCCCCCGCCGCCGCCGCGCACCCCGAGGCGCCCTTGCCTGATGTCTCCGTCAGCCCCGCTCCGGGCGCCACGTCCCCCGAAACCGGCATCGACCGCACCGCCAAACTCTATATCGGCGGCGCGCAAAAACGCCCCGATACGGGGCACAGCTATGCCGTGGCGGGGGGGCTTGCGCCGCTGGGAAGCCGCAAGGACATCCGCAACGCCGTCGAGGCCGCGCACAAGGCCAGCGGCTGGGGCAAGACCACCGGCCACGCCCGCGCGCAGGTGCTTTACTACCTTGCCGAGAACCTTTCCGCCCGCAGGGCCGAGTTCGAGGCCCGCCTTGGCGCCACCGGCCATGACCCCGCCGAGGTCGAGGCTACGCTGCGTCTGGCCTTCCGCACCGCCGCCATGGCCGACAAATTCGCCGGCGAAATCACCGCCACCAAGGCGCGGATGCTGACCCTTGCGCTCAATGAACCCTGGGGGGTGATGGGCATCGCCTGCCCCAATGCGCAGCCACTTTTGGGCTTTGCCGCGCTGGTGCTGCCGGCCATCGCCATGGGCAACCGCGTGGTGGCCATTGCCGCCCCCTCGATGCCCTTCGCCGCCACCGACCTTTATCAGGTGCTCGACACCTCCGACGTGCCGGGCGGCGTGGTGAACATCCTCACCGGCCCGCGCGACGATCTGGCCAAAACGCTGGCCCAGCACGATGACGTGGCAGCCCTTTGGTATGCCGGCAGCGCCGCCGGCGCGGCCATGATCGAGGCCGAAAGCGCCGCCAACCTCAAGGCCAGCTGGTGCCCCACGGGGCGCGACTGGGCCGCGCAGGATCTGCGCGAAACGCTCACGCAGGCCGTGCAGGTCAAAACGATCTGGACCCCTTACGGCGAATGAAAAGGCCGGGGGGCGCTTGCGCGTGCATCCCCCGGCCTTCAGTTTCATCTTGCTCCAAATACCTTGGGGGGCCGAGGCACTGCCTCGGCGAGGCAAAGCCCCCGGCCTTGCTATTTGCGCCCGATCAGGCGCGACCAGAAGCCCCTGGCCTTTTCGCTGGCGGCATCGGCGTGGTCTTCCACCGCGTCCCAGGCCTCGCCCACATCTTCCAGAACCGGGTCGATCGAGCGCTCGCGGAACTGCCGCCACATCGCCCGGATCAGCAGCACGATCAGCAGCAGCACCGAAAGCAGGATGATATTCGTCCAGGGAATGATCGTCACCTCCGGCCCCGCCACCGGGCGAATGCCCACCGCATTGGGAAAAATCGACAAAAGCTCGCTGCGCCAGCCGTAATGCGTCATCACCGCCCATTTCGGCGCCTCGGGCGATGATTTCAGATCATCGGCCTCGGTTTGCAGGCTGGCGGTGTCGAATTTGAAATAGGGCGGCCAGCCCCAGCCGGTATCTTCGTTGCGATAGACCATCGGCTTGCCCTTGGCGGTGATGGTCGAGATGAACTGCACATCGCGGTTGGCGAGGTTCCCCGACTGGTCATCGGGGCTTGACCAGAAGATCCGCGTCCAGTCGCCCAGATCCTGGCGCTCCTGATAGGTGTTCACCACCCGCACGATATCATGCTGCGGCAGCGTGTAATGCAGGAACCCGCCCACGATCAGCGCCAGCACCAGCAAGAAACCCCATTTGACGTATCGCATCCTACCCTCTCAGTTCACGAACCAGATCAACGCACCCACCACGATATAGGGCACCAGCACCACAATCCACAGCCCCCGGCGCAGCCAGCCCCGCGCAAAGGCCTCCATCCCGGCCTCCACATAGGCGGCCCGGTCCAGCCCGCCTTCGGCCTCGCCCGCATCCCATTGCTTTTCCAGCGCCTCGCGCCGCAGCGAGGTTAAATACACCCGCAACAACCCGTAGCTGAGCGCCGCAAGCACCGCCTCAACAAGGAAAAGCCTTGCAAAACCAATCATTTTCGCCCCCTCAACACCGAACCCCAAGGACCGACAAGATCAATCGGGTCCCGCGCCGGTGCGGGCTTTGCCTCGGCCTGCCCCCAGGGACCGGGCCGCGAAGCCGCCGGTGCCGCCTCCTGCATCGACGGCTCGGCGCCAAACAGCCGTGCCCGCGCGCCCGCCTTGTCGATCTGATACTCTCTTTCCAGAAACTCCGCCACCCAGGCCTGTTTCGGCTCGGGCCAGGTGGCGTAAAGCCGATAGAACCGCTCCTTGTGGCAGATGAACAACTGCCGCACATCCATCGGGCTCAACTCGGCCAGAAGCCGGTTCACCAGATCGCGCAAAGGGCCCGGTCGCGCCCGCAGCGTGTAGAAAAAGGCCGGGCTGCGGCTGTCGATGCGTGGCCAGGGGCCGCCCGCCTCGACCCAGCGCAACAGCGCCGCCAGAGCCTGAAATTCCTCGGGCAGACCCGCCCCCAGCCGCTGCGCCACGGCGCGCAGTTCCGCGCGCGAGCCCATCCCCGCCTCCAGCCCCAGACTGGCGGCCGCATCGACCAGGATGAAATCCATCTTCTGCCGCAAGATCGCCCCGGCATCGGCGCCGCGCGCCTGCACGATGGGTTCAACAAGCCCGTTGAGGTCGAGAAACCGGGCAATCTCATTGCGCTCCAGCACCGAAAGCGTCCGCTCGATGGGCAGGCCCTCGGCCCGCGCCCCCATGCAGATCGCCGCCGGATGCTCCGGCGAGCGGAACAGGTAAACCCCGCCAAAATGCGCCGTCCAGAAATCCGGCGTCGCAAAACGGGTCGCCTGAAGCGTCAGCGGGGCGCGGGTAATGTCGCCCGTCTTGCCCGCCAGCGCGAGCATTTCGGCAATCAGCGCATCGTCGTGCCAACCCTCCGGCTCGGTGCGAAACCGCGTCACCAGACCGGCCAGCTTCTCTGCCTCGGCCACATGGTTGCCGGTGGTATCGGCCACCACGGTGATATGGCGCAGATCAAAGAGCCGCGCCGGGGTCTCCAGCTCATAGACCGTATCTTCCAGCTCTCCGGCCACCGCATCCCGCGCCGTCAGGCCAAAAAGCTGCGCCTCGTTGGCCTCGATGAAGTCGCGCAGAATCGCCCGCTCGGTGGAAAACTGCGCATTCAGCAAGGGCGCGGTTTTCTGCTCGGTCGAGAGCAGGATGAACTGCCGGTTCACCCCCTTGGGGTTGAGGTAAAGGTGGTCGCCCAGCTCATCGCCCACCTCGGGGCTGTAGCCCGAGATGTCGATGTGAAATTCCGCAAGCCCGGTGGCCTTGCCCGAGAGCTTTTTCAGCGCGCGGTTATAGCGCTCAACCAGCGCGGGGCTATCCACCCGGATCAGGTTGCCAAACATCAACCCCTTGGTAATGAGGCGTTTCATCGCACCGCTCCCGTGACAAACGGGCGGCGTCCGGCCT
>CAZPWV010000141.1:0-6197 GCA_964590825.1 uncultured Rhodobacter sp.
CTGGCGGTGCTGGAGCCGCTGGCGGCGCGCTTTGGCGCCTCGATTGCCGATACCATCGTGCTGGCGGGTGGCGTGGCCATCGAGCAGGCGGCCAAGGCGGCGGGCTACCCTGTCGAGGTGCCCTTCGCGCCGGGGCGCGGCGACGCCAGCGAGGCGATGACCGACGGGCCGAGCTTTGCGCCGCTTGAGCCCATTCACGACGGTTTCCGCAACTGGCTGAAGAAAGACTATGTGGTGGCGCCGGAGGAACTGCTCTTGGACCGCGCGCAGCTCATGGGCCTGACGGCGCCGGAAATGACCGTGCTTCTGGGCGGGATGCGGGTGCTGGGCGCCAACCACGGCGGCGCTTCCGAGGGCGTCTTTACCAGCCGGCCGGGCGTGCTGAGCCAGGAGTTCTTCACCACCCTGACCGACATGGCCAATAGCTGGGTGAAGGCGGCCAATGGCTATGAAATCCGCGACCGCAAGACGGGGGCGGTGAAGGGAACGGCCAGCCGGGTCGATCTGGTCTTTGGCTCGAACGCGATCCTGCGCGCCTATGCCGAGGTCTATGCGCAAGACGACAATGGCGCGAGGTTCGTGGCCGATTTCGTCGCCGCCTGGGTCAAGGTGATGAACGCCGACCGCTTCGATCTTTCCGCCTGAGCGTCCCGAAGGGGGAAAGTCGAAAAGGCCCCGCCCTGTGGCGGGGCCTTTGCCATCGGCTGCGGGCCATGTCGGTCCGGGGCGGCCTAGTTTTCGGGCGTGGGCGCGGCGCCGGGCGGGCCAAGGCGGCGCGCCGCCAGCCAGCCGGCCAAGGCCATCATCCCGGCACTGGCCAGGCACAGCGCCAGCCCGCCGATCTGGTAGCTGAGCCCGGAGAGCAGCGTGCCGATCAGCCGCCCGGCGGCATTGGCCATGTAGTAAAAGCCCACATCGCGGGTGATCCGCGCCCCATCGCCAAAGGCCAGGATCAGGTAGGAATGCACCGAGGAATTGACGGCAAAGACAAAGCCGAACAGCAAGAGCCCCGCCACCAGCAGCGCGGTGAGCCAGGGCGCGGGGCCCCCCGCCAGCGCAACCGCCGCCGCCATGCCGAAGGGGATCGGCACCAATAACCCGGCCCAGACAATGGCCTTGCGGGTGATGTCCGCCTCGGGGCGGTGGCGCGCCCCCAAAAGCCGGGGCGCGAAGGCCTGCACCGCACCATAGGCGATGATCCAGGCCGCCATGAATGCGCCGGTCAGAAAGAACGCCTCGCGCCGCCCCGCCGCCGTGCCATCGGATAGAACCATCTGGAAATAAACCGGAACTCCAACCACGAACCAGACATCGCGGGCGCCGAACAAGAACATCCTTGCCAGCGACAGCCGGTTCACCCGCGGGTCTTTCGAGCGCCAGCCGCCCCAGGCCTCGTCGGGTTTCATCCGCCCCGGCAGGCCCGCCGGCAGAAAGAGCACCACCGCCGCCAGAATGACCGCCAGCACCGCCGCCATGCCCCAGACCGCGGCGCGAAACCCCAGCAGCGCCAGGAGCGCCGCGCCCAGAAAGAAGCCGGCCCCCTTGACCGCGTTTTTCGAGCCGGTCAGATAGGCTACCCAGCGAAACAGCCCGCCGTCTTCCTTCGGGGCCAAGAGCTTCACCGCGGATTTCGACGACATCTTGGCCAGATCCTTGGCGACGCCCGAAACCCCCTGCACCGCCATCACAAAGGCCACCGAAGCCGCGACCGACCAGCCCGGATCCAGTTGCGCCAGCCCCGCGAGCGCGGCAATCTGCAACGCCAGACCGCCGTAAAGCGTGGCCGCCAGCCCAAACCTTGCCGCCAGCCAACCGGCGGCAAGGTTGGTCACGATCCCCGCCAGTTCATAGAGCAGGAACAGCCAGGCCAGTTGCACCGGCGAAAAGCCCAGGCTGTTGAAATGCAACAGCACCAGCATCCGCAGCGCGCCATCCGAGAGCATGAAGGCCCAATAGGCGGCGGTCACCGCGCCATAGGCCCGCAAGGGGTTGGGGGCACTCACAGCGAAGCCGCCATCATCCGGGCAATGTCGGCCAACCGGCAGGCATAGCCCCATTCGTTGTCATACCAGGCGTAAACCTTGATCTGCGTGCCGTTCACCACCAGGGTCGAACCCGCATCGACAATCGACGAGCGCGGATCGTTGCGGTAGTCCGACGACACCAGCGGGCGCGTCTCGTAGCCCAGAATGCCCTTCAGCGCGCCCTTGGCAGCCTTGGCAAACAGCGCGTTGACCTCTTCGACCGTGGTTTCCCGCTCCACCTCGAAGACGCAATCGGTCAGCGAGGCATTGAGCAGCGGCACCCGCACCGCATGGCCGTTCAGGCGGCCCTTGAGTTCGGGATAGATCAGCGTGATGGCGGTAGCGCTGCCGGTCGTCGTCGGGATCAGGTTCAGCAGCGCCGACCGCGCCCGGCGCGGATCTTTTGCCGGCCGGTCAACGATGGTCTGGGTGTTGGTCACGTCATGGATCGTGGTGATCGAGCCGTGCCTGATGCCCAGCCCCTCATGGATCACCTTGACCACCGGCGCGAGGCAGTTGGTGGTGCAAGACGCCGCCGTGACGAGCGCCTGCGAGCCATCGTACAGGTGATGGTTCACGCCATAGACAAGGTTCAGCGCGCCGCCGTCCTTCACCGGGGCCGAAACCGCCACCTTTTTCACCCCGGCGGCGAAATAGGGCGCCACCTTCGCCGCGGTCTTGAAGGTGCCGGTGCAATCGATCACCAGATCGATGCCCAGGTCCGCCAGCGGCAGGGCCTCGAGCGTTTTCTCGCGGCACAGCCGGATGGTCTGGCCGTTCAGCACCAGCGCACCTTCGGCATGGCCCACGGGCGTTGCCCAGCGGCCATGCACCGAGTCGAATTCCAGCAGCAGCGCGTGCTGTTCGGCGTCGCCTATGGCGTCGTTCAACAGCACGATCTCGCCGCCCGCGCCCTGATCGATCAGGTTGCGCAGCACAAGTTTTCCAATCCGGCCAAGGCCGTTCAATGCGATGCGGGGGCTCATGGCTCAGGCTTTCTCCTCGGTGGTGGCTGCAAGGCCGATGTCATCGACGCGGGCCTGCAGCGACAGCCGGTCGAGCGTGGCAAAGGGCAGCGCGACAAAGGCGGCAATCCGGCGCCGCAGCGCGCCATAGGTTTGCGCGAAGACCAGCGCCTTTTCGGCATCGGTGCCCAGGGCCTTGACCGGGTCGGGAAGGCCCCAATGGCCGGTGATCGGCTGGCCGGGCCAGGGCGGGCAGTCCTCGGCGGCGGCGCCATCGCAGACGGTAAAGACGAAATCCATCACCGGTGCGCCCTCGGCCTGAAACGCGCTCAGGTGTTTGGCGCAGAGGGGGGCGGTGTCATGGCCGTTGCGCGCCAGCACATCAAGCGCAAACGGGTTGAGCGTGGTGCCGGGTCTTGTGCCGGCGGAAAAGGCGGCGAAGCGCCCCTGCCCAAGGTCGCGCAAAAGAGCCTCGGCAAAGATCGAGCGGGCCGAATTGCCCGAGCAGATGAAGAGCACGTTGAAGCCGGTGGCGGGCATCGGGGGGGACTCCTTTGGGTGGGCAAGGGGGGCCAGCAGCTCAGGGCGGGCTCGGCCAAGGTCAAGCGCAAGATAGCCGATCAGCGCCTCGACCCGCGCCAGATTGACGGCGTGAAACAGGGATCGCCCCTGCCGGGTGACCACCACAAGATCCGCCGCCAGCAGATCGGCCAGATGATGCGAGAGCGTGTTGGGCTTGAGCCCAAGCGCAAGGGCGATCTCGGTCGGCCGCACGCCGCGCGGCGCAAAGCGCATCAGAAGCCGGAAGACGGCAAGCCGTCCGGGGTGGCCAAGGGTGGCGAAAGCCTGGGTTGCCTGAGAGTGTTCCATAATTCCCGAATAATGGAATCATGATGGGGGTGCAAATGAAGCTTTTGTAACGGTTCCCGGACAATCGGGCTGCGCGGGCGCAGGCTGGTGGCGGCCGGGACCGGTTGCGCCAAAGGCCCGGCGCAGGGCCGTTGGCGGGGAGGGGGGCTGCTGCGGGCTCCTGCCGGGGCTTTGGTCAACCGCCGCTGGCGCCGCGGCGATCTAGTTACCAAATTCAGGGGCGGCGCCCTGCCCGTGGGCGGCGATCAAAAGCGCTTCCGTCACCATGGACACGCCGGGGACGGGCAAAACCGTTCCGCGGCTCCGCACGCGAAATGCACCGCATCGCGCGGCGCTTGCCCAGATCTGAGCCATTGATTTAGAATGAAATGGCGGAGAGACAGGGATTCGAACCCTGGGTCGGCTCACACCGACAACGGTTTTCGAGACCGCCGCATTCGACCACTCTGCCACCTCTCCGCGTCAGGGGTCTTCGTGAGGGCGGGATTTATCCCGCCGCTTCGGGGGTTGCAACCGGTTTTTTCAACTTTCTTTTCCGCCGCATGGCCGCAACGCGGGGTTGGGTGGATGGCGGCGATGGGCTATGCTGGCGGCGCCCAGACGGAGCCCGACATGCTGTGTGAAATCCTCCCGCTGCGTCGTATCCTGATGCCCTGCGTCAGGTTTCTTGCGCCAAGGCGCAGCCGGCCCGTCGGCGCTGGGCCCGTGCTGGGGCCCGTGCTGGGGCTGCTGCTGGCGCTGCTGGCGGGGCTGGCTGCGGCGCCGGGGGCGCTGGCCGATCCGGCGCGGATATCGGACCTGCTGCGCAGCGCCGAACTGTTTGCGATCTTGCAGCACGAAAGCGTGCAATACGGCGAGGATCTGGCGGCGCAGATGTTGCCCGAGGCCGATCCGCAGGGCTGGCGCACCGAAGTGGCGGCGATCTATGCCCCCGAGCGGCTTTTGCCGCGCTATGAAGCGGCGTTGCAGCAGGCCCTGCAGCGCGCCGATCACGCGGCGATCGAGCACTGGCTCGGCTCTGATCCGGGCCGGCGGATGGTGGCGCTGGAACTGGCGGCGCGCCAGAAAATGCTCGATCCGGTATCGGAAGAGGCGGCAATTGCGCGGGCGCGGCAGGCCGGGGCGCGCAACGATCCGAAACTGGCGGCGGTGCGGCGGTTGATTGCGGCCAGTGACGTGATCGAAACCAATGTGGCCGGGGGGCTGAATGCCAATCTGGCCTTTTACCGGGCGATGGTCGAGGGTGGGGCGTTTCCCTATGCGGTGAGCGAGGCCGAAATGCTGGCCGAGGTGATGGGGCAGGAGCCGGCGATCCGCGCCGATGTGACCGACTGGATCGAGGGCTATCTTTTTGCCGCCTATGCGCCGCTGAACCTGGCCGATCTGGAGCGCGGACTGGCCTTTGTCGCCTCGACGCCGGGGCAGGCGCTGTTGCGGGCCGAGATAGCCGCTTTCGATCTGGTTTACGAATCGTCTTCGGCCGATCTGGGGGCGGCGCTGGCCCGGCGGCTGAGCGCCTCGGCACTCTGAGCGGCAAAATTCCGGTTCATGCCCGCAGGTCCGGGTGCCAGGCGGAAGATTTCCGGTTTGCGAAAATTCCTGTTGCCCGGTGGGGTAAATTGTAATTTGTCCTCTGTAATGGTGAATTGATCGGAAAACTGCCTGCCATGGATAAGATAGATCGCAAAATTTGCGCACTGCTCAGCGACGATGCGCGGCAGTCGATGGCGCAGATCGGGGCGCGGGTGGGGCTGTCCACTTCGGCGGTGAACGACCGTATCCGGCGGCTCGTCGAGCGCGGCGTGCTGCGTCGTTTCAGTGCGGATGTCGATCCCGAAGCGGTCGGGCTGCCGGTGGCGGCTTTCGTCTGGCTGGGCCTTGCGGCGGGCATTGACGAGGGGGCCTTTCGCGCCAGCATGGCCGAACATGCGGCGGTCATGGCCTGTCATCATGTCACCGGCGTCTGGTCCTATCTGGTGCAGATCCGCGTGGCCTCGCTGGCGGCGGTGGAGGATTTCCTGACCGAGTTGAAAACGGCGGGCTGGGTTGCGCGTTCCGAAACCATGCTGGCGCTTTCGACCGTGGTCGAGCCGCCATTTCGCCTGCGGGGGGCAAAGTGATGCTGGCGTTGACGTTGTTTTTCAAAGGCTTGTTTATCGGTCTGGCGATTGCGGCGCCGATCGGGCCGATGGGGGCGCTGTGCATTCAGCGGGTTCTGGCGCGGGGGTTCTGGGCGGGTTTCGCGGGGGGGCTGGGCACGGCGCTGGCCGATGTCAGCTTTGCCACGGCGGCGGCCCTGGGCTTTGCCGCCTTTGAAAGCGTGGTGGCGCGGATCACC
>CAZPWV010000142.1:0-6183 GCA_964590825.1 uncultured Rhodobacter sp.
TGCCGCTTGCCTGCGCTGCTGCCGCCTTTGTCGCCGCGGCGAATTTCGTGGCGCTGGGAATGCATGCGCTGCAACACCGGGGCCAGGAAGCGGGCGGGCTTGTGGCTCATGACCCCGAGCGGGGCTTCAATTCGGCGCATCGCTTTGGCTATGTGCGCGACAATTTCACCAAGGCTTCGCTGATGGAAAGCCTGCCGGGGCCGCTGGCCATCGGCCATGTGCGCTATTCCACCGCCGGTTCCAAAGCCGCCGTGATCCGCGACATCCAGCCGTTTTTCGGCGAGTTCTCGATGGGCGGCTGCGCCATTGCCCATAACGGCAACCTGACCAATGCCGAGGCGCTGCGCCGCGAGCTGATTGACCGGGGCGCGATTTTCCAATCCGGTTCGGACAGCGAATGCATCATCCACCTGATGGCGCGCTCGATTCAAAAGCACCATTCGGGCCGCATCGCCGATGCGCTGCGCCGGGTCGAGGGGGCGTTTTCCATCGTTGCCATGACCCGCACGAAACTCATTGGCGTGCGCGACCCTCTGGGGGTGCGGCCACTGGTGCTGGGCCGGCTGGGCGAGACGGGCTATGTGCTCAGCTCGGAAACCTGCGGGCTGGATATCATCGGCGCCGAGTTCCTGCGCGAGATCGACCCCGGCGAGATGGTGGTGATCCAGGACGGCAAGATCGAAAGCACCCGCCCCTTCGGCAAGACCGCCTCGCGGTTCTGCATTTTCGAACATGTCTATTTCTCGCGCCCCGACAGCGCGATTGGCGGCCGCTCGGTCTATGAAACCCGCCATCAGATCGGCGTGGAACTGGCCCGCGAAGCCCCGGTCGAGGCCGATCTGGTCTGCCCCGTGCCCGACAGCGGCACCCCCGCCGCGATCGGCTATTCGCAGGCCTCGGGCATTCCCTTTGCGCTCGGCATCACCCGCAACCAATACATGGGCCGCACCTTCATCGAGCCGACCGAGCAGATCCGCAACATGGGGGTGCGGCTCAAGCTCAATGTCAATCGCAGCCTCGTCAAGGGCAAGCGGGTCATTTTGGTGGATGATTCCGTGGTGCGCGGCACCACTTCGCGCAAGATCAAGGAGATGATCCTCGATGCCGGCGCCGCCGAGGTGCATTTCCGCATCGCCTCGCCGCCCACCGCCTGGCCCTGCTTTTACGGCGTCGATACCCCCGACCGCGACAAGCTCCTGGCAGCACGGATGACCGAAGAGGAAATGCGCGACTGGATCGGGGTGACCTCGCTCAAATTCGTCTCGCTTGACGGGCTTTACCGCGCCGCCGGGGCGACTGCGGGGCGCAACGCCGCCTGCCCGCAATATTGCGACGCCTGTTTTTCGGGAGATTACCCGGTGGCCCCCTCCGACCAGATCGAAAAAGGCTTTTGCATGAAGGCGGCGGAGTGAGCGGCGCGGCGGCGGTCGAGGCCTATCTGGCCGCCCAGCCGCCGCTTTTTGCCGACTGCCTGCAAGCCCTGCGCGCCGAGTTGCGCCGCCTGCTGCCCGACCATATCGAGTGTATCAGCTACGCCATGCCCGGCTTTCGCGCCCCCGGCAAGGGCGGCAAGATGGTGGCGGGCTATGCCGGCTTTGCCCGTCACATGGGGCTTTACCCGCATTCGGGCGGCATCATCCCCGCTTTGCAGGCCGAATGCGCGGGATTTCGCTGTTCGAAGTCGGGCGTTCTCTTTACCCCCGCGCAGCCCTTGCCGGCCTGGCTGGTCGAGCGGATCATCCGCGCCCGGCAGGCCGAAATCGCCGCCAGCGCCTAGGCTCCGACGGCAGCACCCAGAAACAACGGCAGCACCCAAAGGCCGCCCCGCCCCGGCGGGGGCACGCCCGGCGGTCCGGCCCGGTTGCACGGCCTCAACCCGCCGCCGCCTCTTCCACCTTGTCGGCCAGCGCCTCGGCCCGCGCCGCAATTTCGGCCAGCGTATCGGTGACGGCGGCCGGAATCACCGGCACCTCGACCCGCAGCGGATTGGCCCGCAGCGCGGCAAGCTGTGCCTCCAGCTCGGCCACCTGCGCCTGCGCCTGACGCATCCCGTCTTCCATGCCCGCGGTCTTGTCGGCCAGCATCAGCCCCGCCATCAGCAGCATCCGCCCCTCGGGGATGCGCCCGATCTGCGCCGCCAGCACCTGCGCCTCGGTGTCCAGCATGGCGGCGGCGGTGTGCAGAAAATGTTCCTCGCCCTCCTGGCAGGAGACTTCGAACTCCCGCCCGCCGATGGTGATGCGCAATTCAGGCATTCGGCCGCCCCCCCTGTTCATCTTGCGTCTCGGGCTGGGCCTCGGGGGCCCGCGCATGGGCCGCCACGATCGGCTCCAGCCCGCCGATGATCTCGGCCAGCTCCGACACTTCCCAGGCCCGCGCCGCGCGCAGCGCCTCGAGTTCGGCCTGCATCGCGCGGTTGACCAGATGCGGCGCCACATCGCCGCCGGCATCGACCAGCATCCGGTTCGCCTCGGCCAGTTCGGCATTGGCGCGCTTGAGCCGGCTGGCCTCGGCCTGGGTCGCCTCGAAGGCGCGGGTGGCCTGCGCCAGCCGCCGTTCCAGCGCGCTCAGCGTGGTTTCCTGCTTTTCGCGGATCGCCCGCACCCGCTCGGTCAGTTGCGCATTGGCCATCCGCTCGGCCTCGAGCATCTCGCGCAGCTCCAGCACTTCGGGGTCGATCATTTCGGGGCTGTCGGGCCCGGCTTCGGGTGCAGGCTCCGGCAGCGCCACCACCGGCTCGGCCACCGGGTGACGCCGCTCGATCAGGGTTTCGGTGCCCCGCCCGATGCGTTCCAGCGCAAAGGCGATGCGGCGCTCGTATTCGGCCAGTTCGGTCATCTCGTCCCTCGCATTTCCTGCGCCCCCCCTCCGGTCCAGCTCCGGTTCAGCCCCGGTTCAGCTCTGGCCCGGCGCGGCGCGGGGTTTGCCCCACCTGCCAAGGCCCCTTCGCAGTTGCGGCGAATCGCACCCTGCGCTGCTTCGCCGCCCAGTCTATCCAACCCGTCGTAGCGCGCCCACCCTTTTGCATCAAGCACTTGGGAGCCGCGCTTGAACTTGCCCCGATCCCTGTTATCACCATGGCAAGCCAAATCGCACAAGAGGACCGCAAATGGACATCGCCGCGCTGCGCGCCGCCAACCCCGCGCACTGGAAACTCGCCACCGCCATCCGCGTGCTGGCCATCGATGCCGTGCAGGCGGCGAACTCGGGCCATCCCGGAATGCCGATGGGCATGGCCGATGTGGCCACGGTGCTGTTTCAAAACCACCTGAAATTCGATGCTTCGGCGCCAAACTGGGCCGACCGCGACCGTTTCGTGCTCTCGGCCGGGCATGGCTCGATGCTGCTTTACGCGCTCCTGCATCTGACCGGCTATGCGCAATCGACGCTCGACGAGGTGAAGAATTTCCGCCAATGGGGCGCGCGGATGGCGGGGCACCCGGAATATGGCCATCTGGAGGGGGTGGAAACCACCACCGGGCCGCTGGGTCAGGGCATTGCCACCGCCGTCGGCATGGCGATTGCCGAAAAGTCGATGGCGGCGCGCTTTGGCAAGAAAC
Organism: uncultured Rhodobacter sp.; assembly: GCA_964590825.1. Lineage (GTDB taxonomy): Bacteria > Pseudomonadota > Alphaproteobacteria > Rhodobacterales > Rhodobacteraceae > Rhodobacter. The sequence continues at coordinate 3,561 of CAZPWV010000142.1, forward strand.
TGGTCGATCACAAGATCTGGGTGATCGCCGGTGACGGCTGCCTGATGGAGGGGATTTCGCAAGAGGCCATCGGTCTGGCCGGCAAGCAGGAACTCGATAACCTGATCGTGCTGTGGGACAACAACAACATCACCATCGACGGCCGGGTGACGGTCTCGGATGTGACCGATCAGCACAAGCGCTTTGCCGCCTCGGGCTGGAAGGTGCTGGCCTGCGATGGCCACGACCCGGCCGATATCGACCGCGCGCTGAGCGCGGCCAAGGCCGCCAAACGCCCGGTGCTGGTCGATTGCAAGACCATCATCGGCTTTGGCAGCCCGAACAAGGCCGACAGCTACTCGGTGCATGGCGCGCCCTTGGGCGATGCCGAAATCGCCGCCACCCGTGCGGTTTACGGCTGGGAACACGGGCCCTTCGTGATCCCCGCCGAGATCAAGGCCGCCTGGGAGGCCATCGGCGCCCGTGGCGCGGCGGCCCGCGCCGATTGGGAAGCGGGTCTTGCCGCCCTGCCCGCCGCGAAAAAGGCCGAGTTCGAACGGCAGATGGCCCGTGGTGTCAGCCCGAAACTGGGCGCCGCGATCCGCGCCTTCAAAAAGGCGCAGTCCGAGGCCGCGCCCAAGGTGGCCACCCGCAAGGCCAGCGAAATGGTGTTGGCGGCGGTCAACCCGGCGGTGCCCGAAACAATCGGCGGTTCCGCCGATCTGACCGGCTCGAACCTGACCAAAACCGCCGATATTTCCGATTTCATGCCCGACAACCGCAAGGGCCGCTACATGCGCTATGGCATCCGCGAACATGCGATGGCGGCGGCGATGAACGGCATGTATCTGCATGGCGGTGTGCGCCCCTATGGCGGCACCTTCTTTGCCTTTACCGATTATGCCCGTGGCGCCATGCGGCTGTCGGCGCTGATGGGGGTGCCCACGGTCTATGTGATGACGCATGACAGCATTGGCCTCGGCGAGGACGGGCCCACGCACCAGCCGGTCGAGCATCTGGCCATCTGTCGCGCCACGCCCAACACCTGGACCTTCCGCCCCGCCGACATCATCGAAACCGCCGAGGCCTGGGAACTGGCGCTGTCGTCCGAGCGCACGCCCTCGGTTCTGGCGCTGAGCCGGCAAAACCTGCCGACGCTGCGCAAGAGCCATTCGGGCCGCAACCTGACCGCGCAGGGCGCCTATGTTATCGCCGAAGCGGCGGGCAAGCGGCAGGCGATCTTGCTGGCGACCGGCTCCGAGGTGGAAATCGCGCTGAACGCACAGGCTCTGTTGCAGGCCGAGGGCATCGGCACGCGGGTCGTCTCGATGCCCTGCATGGAGCTGTTCGCCGCCCAGCCCGAGGCCTACCGGCGCAAGATCCTGCCCCCCGGCGCGGTGCGGGTGGCGGTCGAGGCGGCGGTGCGGATGCCCTGGGAACGCTGGCTCACGGGCGAGCGCGGCGCCGAACGCAAGGCCGGTTTCGTCGGCATGGAGGGCTTTGGCGCCTCGGCCCCGGCCGAGCGACTTTATGCCGAATTCGGCATCACCGCCGCGGCGGTGGCGGCCAGGGTCAAGGCGCTGCTGTGAGCCAACCGGGCGCCAGAACCGCCACAAGGACACAGGGGGGGCCGGCTGCGGCCCCCTCCGCCGTTGTGGCGGTCGGGGGTGACCTTGCGGCAACCGGAAAGGGTGTGGCGCTCTTTCTGGCGGCGCTCGTGCTGTTCACGCTGATGGATGTGGCGGCGAAGGATCTGGGCCACCGCTACCCGCCGGCGCAGGTGATCTGGGCGCGGTTCGCGGTGAACCTTGCGCTGATCTCGCTGCTGTTCCGGGGCCGGATGCTGGCGCTGGCAAAATCGCGCCAACCGGGGCTGCAACTGCTGCGCGGCCTGATGCAGGTGGGCACGGTGGCGCTGTTCTTCGTCTCGATCCGGTTCATCGGCCTCGCCGAGGCGGCGGCGCTCAGCGATATCTCGCCGGTGCTCATCACCCTCGGGGCGGCGCTGTTTCTGGGCGAGCGGCTTGGCCCCCGGCGGATTGCGGGGATCGCGGTGGCCTTTGTCGGGGCGATGATCGTGCTGCGGCCGGGCGCGGGGGTGATGCACCCGGCCGGGCTGCTGGCGGTGGCGGCGGGGTTTGCCTATGCCGGTGGCGCGCTCTTGACCCGTGTGGTGCGCTTTGATTCCACCGCCACCTCGGTGATCTGGTCGGCGGGGGTGGGCACCGCGCTCAGCTCGCTCGTGCTGCCGTTTTACTGGCAGCCGGTGGCGGTGGCCGATTTTCCCGTGTTTCTGGCAGTGGGTGCGCTTGGTGCGGCCGGTCAGGCGCTGCTCATCGTCGCCTTCCGCGTGGCCGAGGCCGGGGCGATTGCGCCTTTCGGCTATACCGGGCTGATCCTGTCCAGCCTTTGGGGCTGGCTGTTCTTTGACCAGTTGCCCGACCGCTGGACGGTTCTGGGCGCCGTTGTGATCGTGGCGGCGGGGCTTTATGTCTGGTCGCGCGAACGGGCCGAGGCGCTGCGAGCGCAGCGAATGCCGATTGCCGCGCCGGCGCAGGCGCCGCCCGAGCCGATGGACCCGCCCGACCATGACTGACCCGGTTCCCCCCGCTTCTGGCCCCCCCCCCGCTTCTGGCCCCCCCCC
>CAZPWV010000143.1:0-6086 GCA_964590825.1 uncultured Rhodobacter sp.
AAAGACCGAAATCACCTTGGCCAGCACCAGAAACGCCAGCGCCAGCGCCACCCGCCGCCGCACCCAGGGGTGCGCTGCGGGCCAGAGATAGGGCGCAACCGAGCGAATCGTGCGCAGACCGCGGGCACGTTCGTTGCGGTCGGGCTTGCCCGCATGGGTGATCTGAGAGGGGGCCATGGGGTTCCTTCCGAATGCGCCAGAGCCGCCGGGGGTGCCCCGGTGCGGCGGTCAGAACCTAGGCCGCTGGGCGGCGGTGTCCAGCCCCTTTCGCGCCGGTTTGGCGGCGCTACTCGGGCAAGGTGAAGACCTGACCGGGATAGATCAGGTCCGGGTCGCGGATCTGGTCGCGGTTGGCCTCGAAGAGGCGCAGGTAAAGATAGGGGTCGCCATAGGTGTCGCGGGCAATCGCCCAAAGCGTGTTGCCCGGTGCAATGGTGACCAGCCGCGCATGGGGCGCCGCCCCGCCAGCGGCCCCGCCCGCAACCGCCCCGCCCGCAACCTCCTCGGCGGGCAACCCGGTTCCGGCGGCGGGCGCGGCCCCTGCCGCCGCCATTTCGGCGCCAGTGTCCGCAGCCTCGGGCGCGGCTTCGGGCGCGGGTGGGGCGAGACCCTCGAACCCCTGCTCGGCACGCGCCAGAACCTTGCCCGCCGCATCCAGCGCATCCACGCGCAAGGCATGTGGCCCCGGCCCGACCGCCGGCAGCGCCAGCGTCCAGCCCCCATCGGCGGCGGGCCGCGCCAGCCCGGCCTCGACATTGTCGATATAGGCCCGCAGCACGGCCCCCTCGGGGGCGCCACGCCCGGCAATGCTCAGCGCGCCATCGGCGCCAAAGCCCAGCGTGTCGATCAGCAGCGCCGCCGCCTGCCCCGCCAGCACCTGCACCGCGCCGCCGGCGGTGCTCAGCAACGGCTTTTCGGCCAGAAGCTGCGCCGCCGCGACCTGTTCGGCCACCACCTCGGGCGCGGCTCCGGCGGCGGTCGCGGCCTTGGCCAGCGCCAGCGGGCTGGGCGCCACGGTCAGGCTTTCGGCCCCCGGCCGCGCCACGCCATCGGCCCCGGTCACCCGCAGGCTCAGCGCCCGCGCCTCGGCGGCAGGCGTGCCCAGCACCACCGAGGCAAAGGCGCCGTCGGCACTGGCGGTAACGGTGTCGATCACCTGCCCGTCGAGCAGAACTTCGACCCTCGCCCCCGGCTCGACCCGGCCCGCAAGGGTCATCTCGCCCTCGGGCGTGACCCGCAGCGCATCAAAGGCGGTGGTGGCCAGATCGGTGGGGGCCAGATCGGTGGGGGCGGTGTCGGTGGGGGCGGTGTCGGTCTCGGAGGCCGCCGTGGCAGCGGCAGGGTCCGCCGTTGGCGCACCCGCCGCCGGAGCGCCCGTCTGGGGGTCCGTCTGGGGGTCCGTCTGGACTGTCGTCTGGGCGGCGGTTTCGGGCGCGGCTGCCGGAGCGGCGGTTGCCCCATTCGCCGCACTGCCACTCGCCGCACCCTCGGCAGGGCTCAGCAGGGCCTGCGCCGGGGCGCCATCGGTTGCGGTTGCGGGCGGGGCGTCGCGTGCCACCAGCGCCCAATAGACCATGCCGGCAAAAACCACCGCCGCCGCGGCGATACCGCCGGCAAGGGCGCCACCGGCACCAGCCCCGCCACCGCCTGCCGCATCATCCTGTGCCATTCGCTTCGTCCTTCCCCAAGGGCCGCGGCCCCTTTTCCACGGGTCTGATGGCGCCCGCTTGAGATGCCCCATCTGACCCGGTATCACTGCCAAAAGCAACTCCCTGCCGCGCCCCCAGTTGAAAGGCCTCCGCCATGAACCGCCCCTCTGTCTGCGTCTTTTGCGGCTCCCGCGCCGGGGCCCGCCCCGCCTATGCCGAGGCTGCGAGGGCCACCGGGCAAATGCTGGCCGCCCGCGGCTGGCGGCTGGTCTACGGCGCGGGCGACGTGGGGCTGATGGGCGAGGTGGCACGGGCCACACAGGCCGCCGGCGGCGCCACCTTTGGCGTGATCCCCGAGCACCTCTTTCGCCTTGAGGTCGGCAAGCGCGACCTGACCACCTTTGTCGTCACCGAAAACATGCACGAGCGCAAGAAGGTGATGTTCATGAACTGCGATGCCATCGTGGTGCTGCCGGGCGGCGCGGGAAGCCTGGACGAGTTTTACGAAGTGCTCACCTGGCGCCAGATCGGCCTGCATGAAAAGCCGATTTTCCTTTTGAATACAGAGGGCTACTGGAACCCGCTCTGGGCGCTCAACGCCCATGTGGTGGCCGAGGGCTTCGCCGATGCGGGGCTTATGGAGATCGCGCAGCGCGTGGACAGCGTGGCCGAGCTGGAAACCGCGCTGGAGATGGCGCTGAGCTGAGGGGGGCAAGCCCCCCTTGCGGGCCGTGAAGGAACGGTACCAACTGAAGTCCGGAGGGCTCAGGCATTAGCCATAGTAACTTGCGGGGTGTGACACAAAATGGAAATTTCTGGATACATTGCTACCCTTTTAGGAACGGCCATCGGGTTGGTTTCGTTATTCTTTTCAGTGGTTGGATGGAAAAAACAAGTTGTTGCAGCGATAGGGATTATCCTTGTAGCTGCATCAGCGTTCTACACAGCTCAAACGATAGACCGACTGAGCCAAACGGAATCGACTTTTCGGCAAGCGGAAAAATTACTCACCAATCGGCAGATGAACCATACTGACGAGGGTTTTATACTGGCAGCCTTGGCTTTTTTGGAGGCGAAGAAGCTTCAGTTTCCAGATACCTATTCGCGGGCATTGGATATTTGCGCTCGCTATGCCTGCACATCTCCGGATAGAGAACTTCAAGACGCTTATAACTCAATTGAGGCAGCATCAATTTTCGAATCAATTATTGAAGGAATTGCAGTTATGCATTCACCTTAGCTGTTCCATCCTTGATAATCACATCTCCCCTCTTCGATGAGCGCTTTTGATGGCCCGCCGCATTTTCACCGAGACGCGGGGCGGGAGGGCAATGAGGGCGGGACGGTTCCGGCCGGGCGTTTCGGGGTAACGCCAAAGACGATCTACAAATTGCCCCCCCCCGGCGGCTAGCCCTTTGCCGCGCGCAGGCTGGCCAGCGAATAAAGCGCCAGCGCGCCCCAGATGAGGGCAAAGGCCAGCGCATGTGCGGCGGTGAAGGGCTCGGCGAAAACCGCCACGGCAACGGAAAATTGCAGCGTCGGGTTGAGGTATTGCACAAGGCCCAGCGTGGCCATGCGCACCCGCTGCGCGGCGTAGGAGAAGAGCAAAAGCGGCCCGCCCGTCAGCACGCCGGAAAAGGCCAGCATGGCGGATTGGGTGAGCTCGGTGCCAAAGGCGCCCGAATGGGGCGCAAAGCCCCAAAACCCCCAGTGCCTGGCCGCCAGAAGCGCCGCCGCGAAGGGGGCCAGCAGCACCACCTCGGCCAGCACCGAAACCACCGGCGCCACGCCGAGCCGCTTTTTCATCAGCCCGTAAAGGCCAAAGGTAAGCGCCAGCATCAGCGCCATCCAGGGTGCGGCGCCCAAGGCCCAGGTGAGATAGGCCACCGCCAGCGCGGCAAGGCCCACCGCGCCCCCCTGCGCGCGGCCCATTTTCTCGCCAAAGACCGCCATGCCCAGCGCCACCGCGACGAGCGGGAAGATGTAGTAGCCCAGGCTGGCCTCGACCGCATGGCCGTTCTGCACCGACCAGATGAAGCCAAACCAGTTGGCCGAGATGACCAGCGCCGACGCCGCAAGGCGCCAGAGCCCCGGCCCGCAAAGCGCCGCCCAAAGCGCGCGCCCCTGCCCCTGCACGGCGACGATGGCGCCTAAAAACACCGCCGACCAGAGCGTGCGATGGGCCAGCACCTCCAAGGGCGTCACCCCGGAGAGCGCCTTGTAATAGATGCCCGACAGGCCCCAGACCACGCAGGCGCCAACGATTGCCCAAAAGCCTTTGGTGGCTGCTTGCATGGAGGCCCCTTTCCCAAGGCCGCCACCCAACACCGCCGCGCCGGGGCCGTCAAGCCCGCCTTCTTGACGGCCCCTTGCGGCTTTGGCAAACTTCCCCCGCAACCCCTTTGGGCGCTGAGCGCGGTCCGGCCATATCCGGGCAACCGCGGCGCTTTGGCCCCATCGTGCACCGGTTGCCACGAGTCTTTGGGGCCAATTTCAGGAGCCCCAGAATGAAGACCATCATCGAACCTTTCCGCATCAAATCGGTCGAACCCATTCGCCTCACCTCGCGCCCCGAGCGTGAAAGGCTTGTGCGCGAGGCCGGCTATAACCTGTTCGGCCTGCATTCCGATGACGTGCTGATTGACCTTTTGACCGATTCGGGCACCGGCGCCATGTCTTCGGCGCAATGGGCGGCGGTGATGACGGGCGACGAAAGCTATGCCGGCTCGCCCAGCTTTTACCGGTTTGAGGCGGCGGTGCAAAACCTGATGCCTTTCAAGCACATCATCCCCACCCATCAGGGCCGCGCGGCGGAAGCCATCTTGTTTTCGATCTTCGGGGGGGCGGGCAGGCGCATCCCCTCGAACACGCATTTCGATACCACGCGCGGCAATATCGAGGCCTCGGGGGCAACGGGCGACGATCTGGTGATTGCCGAAGGGCGCGAGGCGCAAAGCCTGCACCCGTTCAAGGGCAACATGGATCTGGCGCGGCTTGAGGCCTATCTGGAGGCCCATGCGCCGGAGGTGCCGGTGGTGATGCTGACCATCACCAATAACGCCGGCGGCGGCCAGCCGGTGAGCCTGGCCAATATCCGCGCGGTGGCCGAACTGGCGCATCGCTGGGCCAAGCCCTTCATCATCGACGGCTGCCGCTTTGCCGAAAACGCCTGGTTCATCAAGACCCGCGAGCCGGGGCAGGAAAACCGTTCGGTGGCAGAGATCGTGCGCGACTGTTTTGCGCTGGCCGATGGCATGACGATGAGCGCCAAGAAAGACGCTTTCGGCAATATCGGCGGCTGGCTGGCCTTGAACGATGACGATCTGGCCGAGACGGCGCGGGGGCATCTGATCCGCACCGAGGGCTTCCCGACCTATGGCGGGCTGGCCGGGCGTGACCTCGATGCGCTGGCGCAGGGGCTGAAGGAAATCGTCGACGAGGATTATCTGCGCTACCGCATCCGCACGCATCAATATATCGTCGAGCGGCTCGATGCGATGGGCGTGCCGGTGGTGAAACCCGCCGGTGGCCATGCGGTTTTCGTCGATGCCCGCGCCTGGCTGAGCCATATCCCGCCGCTTGAATACCCCGGCCAGGCGCTGGCGGTGGCTTTGTATGAAATCGGCGGCATCCGAAGCTGCGAGATCGGCACGGTGATGTTTGGCCGCGCCCCCGACGGCAGCGAGCACCCCGCCGCGATGGACCTTGTCCGGCTGGCCTTTCCGCGCCGCACCTATACGCAAAGCCACGCCGATTACATCGTCGAGGCCTTCGAGGAGCTGGCCGCAGCCAAAGACAGCCTGCGCGGCTACCGCATCGTGAAAGAACCCCGGCTGATGCGCCATTTCACCTGCCGGTTCGAGACGCTCTGAGCCGCCTATTGCGCCGCCAGCGGGGTTTCGCTCTGCGCTGGCGGCGCTTCACGCGCCGGGGGCCGCGCCTTGCCCGTGCCCTCGGCGATTTGCGCGACGGCATCGGGCAGCGGCATCGGGCGGCCGAAATGATAGCCCTGCGCAAAGGCCACTCGGGCGCTGCGGCAGACCTCGGCATCAACCTCGGATTCCACCCCTTCAACAACCATTTCAATGCCTTGCGCAGCGCAAATACGCTCTATCTTGGCAATCGTCGCCACCGGGTTGCGGGTGTTGCGCAAAAAGCCCTTGTCCAGCTTGACGATATCCACCGGCAGCCGCTCCAGGCAGGCCAGCGACGAATAGCCGGTGCCGAAATCATCCAGCGCCACCCGCACCCCCAGGAGACGTAACTGGCCAAGCACCTCACGCACCGCTTCTTCTTCCAGAAACTGCGCCTCGCTCACCTCGACGATGAACCGCGTCAGCAAGGTGTTTGCGCGCTCCACCGAAAACACCAGCGCTTCGATCATGCCCGCCTGAAGCAGTTGCGACCTCGACAGGTTGACGGTGACGGAAACCGGGC
>CAZPWV010000144.1:0-1017 GCA_964590825.1 uncultured Rhodobacter sp.
GTCTGGGTGGTCGAGGTGGCGGTGGCACCGTAATCCTGGGCGGTGAAGCCGAAGGTGACGCGCACCCCGCCCATGTCATAGGACGAGCCGTTGACAATGGTGCCGCAATCGTCGCGGAACTGCTGCCAATCGACGGTCAGGTCGTGGCCCGCCACCGGGGTGCCGATATCGCCGTCGCCCTCGATGTAATCATCGCCCGAACCGCCATCGATGCTGTCGTCATCGGCGCCGCCATAAAGGCTGTCACCGGCGCCGCCGCCAAGAATGGTGTCATTGCCATCCATGCCGTGGAAGACGTTGGTATAGGTATCTTCAGGGGTGGTGCCCTCGTGGTCGAAGCCAACCAGACGGTCGCCATAGGCCGAACCGATGATGCCATCGACGCCCGAAATGATCGAATCACCCGAGGCATCGCCGCCCGACAGGAGCCCGGTATCGAGGTTGATGTTCAGCGCCGAACCGGAATTGGAATAGTCGATGATGTCGAGCCCGGCGCCGCCGCGGAAGCTGTCATTGCCCGCACCGCCGACAAAGGTGTCGTCGCCCGCGCCGCCATCAAGAATGTCATTGCCGGCGCCGCCATCGATCAGGTCATTGCCGTCTTCGCCGTAAACGCTGTCATTGCCCAGCCCGGCAAGCACGGTGTCATCGCCCGCCCCGGCCAGAACCTTGTCGGCATCGTTGCAGCTGGCATTGTCGCCGTGGTCGATCTTGTCGCCCTCGGGATCGCCGGTATAGGCATAGTCGATCAGGTCATCGCCCGTCGTGCCTTCGACGACGTAATCCTTGACCGGCGCCTTGACGGTAACCGAGACGGTGGCGGTGTCATAGCCGCCACGACCGTCGGTGATCGTGTAAGAAATCGTCGCCGTGCCGGTGAACCCGGCATTGGGGGTGAAGGTGAGCGTGCCGTTCGAATTCACCGTCACCGTGCCCTGCGCCGAGCTGGGCGTGCCGGAGATCGACAGCGGATCACAGTTCGCATCGGTATCGTTGGCAAGAACGTTGATCGTCACC
>CAZPWV010000144.1:1027-5183 GCA_964590825.1 uncultured Rhodobacter sp.
AGGCCGTGGTCGCGTAGTCGTTCTTCGCATCGGGAGCACAGTTGTAATACGTCATAGCAGCCTCTCCTTGTACCGCCTGCGGACTGACCAGCCCGCGCGCCTGAATTTTTGGCGCGCATTGGCAGCGGCCAGTAACACACACCGACGGGTCGCAAGACCCGCCATACGATAGGTGGAGAGGCAGCCCATCCGGGCGCGGGACTGAGGATGCACGAAGCCACCACCCCCCCAGGTGGTCATCCGTTCAGGATCACTTCGCGAGCTTGTCGAGATGGCAGATCATCTCGTTCACAGCAGCACCACCAACCATTCCGCGCATCCGAAGATGCTGTCACTCCACTGGCCGCCCCCACGGCCATCTGCCCCCCAGTCGGGCCTGACTGTGATAGCAAGTCGCGCCACGCTATGAAACGGGGAAATTGCCCCAATCTCGCCCAGATTGCCCGCCAAAGGCCTTGTTCCCCTGCGTCAGGCGCCCCATTTTGGCCACATCTTCCGACGGATTGTTTCCGGTTTTGCCCTGCTGGTCCGAAGAATTTTCGGAAAACCCCGCGTTTACGAAGCGTTATCCATGATTGCGCCGCCTGGACGCGATCTGCCCCACCAGAGCGCGGGCGCGACTGTTGCAACACTGGAAACGGCGCTTCGGCCGCCCGGTTTCCATTCCATCATCAATCTTGGGGCTCAGACGGAACAATCATCGCCGGGGCATTGTTCACCCGCAGCGACCAAAACAGGAAAAATACATCTTTTGTCCGAAACGGCGGCCTGTCCGGCGCGAATCACTTTTTCTTAACCCTGGTTGCGCCCAAGCGCTCCCGGCTCGCTCCCGGCTCGCTCCTAGCCCGATGCGCGCAAGCGCAGCCCGGTCCCATCCGGGCAACGGCAACAGGCGCAACAGTCGGGAAGAAAGGGGAAGAAAGCTGGTGCCCGAGGCGAGACTCGAACTCGCACGCCTCGCGGCGGAGGATTTTGAATCCCCTGCGTCTACCATTCCACCACTCGGGCCAGCGCTGCTGAAATAACCGCCCCTCTTGCGCCTGACAAGAGGCAATGCGCGTTTTCACCCGTCGCCACCCCAGCCGGCGCCCCAGCCTTGCGATCCGGGCCCGAACCAGCGCGGCGGCGGATCAGAGCGCCGCCGCCGAAAACGTATCGCATTGCGAAATGTCACCGCTCTCGAAGCCAGTGGCAAACCAGCGCTGCCGCTGTTGCGAGGTGCCATGGGTGAAACTGTCGGGCATCGGGCGGCGCCCGGCATTGCGTTGCAGCGTGTCATCGCCGATCCGCTCGGCCGCATTCATCGCCTCGGCCACGTCGCCCTTTTCGATCGAGCCGAATTCCTCCGCGGCGCGTCGCGCCCAAAGCCCGGCGAAACAATCGGCCTGCAACTCGATGCGCACCGAAAGCTCGTTGCTCTCGGCCTGCGCGGCACGGGCGCGGATGGCATTGACCTTGCCCAGAATGCCCAGCTCGTCCTGCACATAATGGCCGATCTCATGGGCCACGACATAGGCGGCGGCAAAATCGCCCCCGGCGCCCAGCTGCTGCGAGAGCGTGCCGAAAAAGGCAGTGTCGAGATAGACTTTCTTGTCATTGGGGCAATAAAACGGCCCCGTCGCCCCCGAAGCCGTGCCGCAGGGCGAGGCCGTCGCCTCGGAAAACAGCACCAGCGTGGCGGGGCGGTAGCTTCGGCCCAGATCCTCGCGGAAGATATCGGCCCAGATTTCCTCGGTATCGGCCAGGGTGACCGAAACGAAATCGCCCATGGCGCGGTCTTGCTCGGACAGCGGCGCATTGGTTGCCGTGGGCGTGGGTTCGATGCCTTGCAACAGCGGTGTCAGGTCGAATCCCAGCAACTGGCCGATCACCACCACCGCCAAAAGCCCGATCCCGCCGGTGGCGGCCACCCGCCCCGCCCCGCCGCGGCTCGACCGCCGGTCCTCGATATTGTCGCTGCCACGCCGCCCTTGCCACTTCATTGCCGACCCTCCACCAGTCACAGTTGCGAAATTAACCGCGTCCGTCGCCCCGCAACAGGGGAAAACGTGCCCCGCGTTCTTGACGCCGCCCGGCACGCGGGCGAGACAGCACAGAGCGCCGCCGCAACAGCGGACCGACAAAGGGGAACAGGATGATCCGAGGCCTTTACGAGCGGACCATGCAACTGGCAGGCCACCGCCATGCCATGTGGGCGCTGGCCATCGTCGCCTTTGTCGAAAGTTCGATCTTTCCGATCCCGCCCGATGTGCTGATGATCCCGATGGTGCTGGCGGCGCGGCAGGCGGCCTGGCGCATCGCGGCGGTGGCCACGATCGCCTCGGTTCTGGGCGGGCTGGCGGGCTATGGCATCGGCTACGGCTTCATGGATGCGATCGGCCAGCCGGTGTTGGCGTTCTACGGCAAGGCCGAGGCTTTTGACGAGCTGGCGGCGCGGTTCAACGCCATGGGCGGCTGGGCGGTGCTGATTGCCGGGGTCACGCCCTTTCCCTACAAGGTCATCACCATCTTTTCGGGCGCCACGCAGCTTGGCCTGCCGCTGTTCATCGGGGTCTCGATCCTGGCCCGTTCGCTGCGCTTTTTCGTTGTGGCGGCGCTGTTGTGGAAATTCGGCGCGCCGATCCGCCTGTTTCTCGAACGCTGGCTGGGGCCATTGTTCACCGTCTTCATCGTGCTGCTGATCGGCGGCTTTTATGCGCTGAGGTATCTGTGATGTCTGTCCGATCCCTGTTTTTCGCCCTGTCGCCGCGGGCCCTTGTGGCCCTTGCCGCCACCGGCTCGGCTGCGGTCCTGCTGGGGGCGCTGTTCTTTCAGTCGCTGGGCTATCCGCCGTGCGAGCTGTGCATCTTGCAGCGTTGGCCGCATCTGTTTGCCGCGCTCTTGGGCGCGCTGATGCTGGCGGCCCGGCTGCCGATGGCGCTGGCGCTGCTGGGCGCGGCGGCGGCGCTGAGCACCTCGGCGATCGGGTTTTACCATTCCGGGGTGGAGCGGCACCTGTTTGCCGGCCCTGACAGCTGCACCTCGAACGCGGTCAGCGGGCTGTCGCCCTCCGATCTGCTGGCGCAGATCTCTGCCGCGCCGCTGGTGCGCTGCGACGAGATCGTCTGGGATATCTTCGGCGTGACCATGGCCAATCTGAACGCGCTTGGCGCGCTGGGTTTTGCCGTGCTCTGGCTGGCGGCCTGGCGCAGGGCACGGAACCGCTGAAGAGCGTATTTGCTCCAGGAAGAAGGGGATTTCTTCTTGGCAAAAATACTCCTCTTTCCCGCCCGCAATTGCCCCTGCGCGCTTCGCCGTTGCACCCAAAGCCTTGGATGCGCTATAAGGCCAAACAACAATATCTAGAAGAAGATCGTGCCCGTGACCGATACGCCCGAGACGCCGGAACCCCTCGACGAAACCCCGAAACGGCCCCATTACGACGGGCCGGTGGTGTCGATCGCCGAAGAGATGAAGACCGCCTATCTCGATTACGCGATGAGCGTGATCGTCAGCCGTGCCATTCCCGACCTGCGCGACGGGCTCAAGCCCGTGCACCGGCGCATTCTGTTCGCCATGCATGAGACCGGCAACACGCATGACAAGCCCTATCGCAAATCGGCCCGGCCGGTGGGCGATACGATGGGGAAATACCACCCCCACGGCGATGCCTCGATCTATGATGCGCTGGTGCGGATGGCGCAGGGCTTTTCGATGAGCCTGCCGCTCCTCGATGGGCAAGGCAACTTCGGCTCGATGGACGGCGATAGTGCCGCGGCGATGCGCTACACCGAAGTGCGCATGGACAAGCCCTCGGCGTTCCTGCTGGCCGATATCGAGAAAGACACGGTCGATTTTCAGGACAACTATGACGGCAAGGACCGCGAGCCGACCGTTTTGCCCGCCCGCTTCCCGAACATGCTGGTCAATGGCGCTGGCGGCATTGCCGTGGGCATGGCCACCAATATTCCGCCCCACAACCTGGGCGAGGTGATCGACGCGACGCTGGCGCTGATCGACAACCCCGATCTGAGTTCGGAAGGGCTGATGGAGTTCGTCCCCGGCCCCGACTTTCCCACCGGGGCGCAGATCATGGGCCGCGGCGGCGCCCGCAAGGCCTATCTGGAAGGGCGCGGCTCGGTCATCATCCGGGCAAAGACCCATATCGAGGAAATCC
>CAZPWV010000144.1:5193-6038 GCA_964590825.1 uncultured Rhodobacter sp.
GGCCGCGATGATCGAGAAGATGGCCGATCTGGTGCGCGAAAAGCGGCTGGAGGGCATCTCGCATATCGCTGATGAAAGCGACCGCGTCGGCGTGCGGGTGGTGATCGAACTCAAACGCGATGCCACCGCCGATGTGGTCTTGAACCAGCTTTACCGTTTCACCGCGCTGCAAACCTCGTTCGGCTGCAACATGCTGGCACTGAACGGCGGCCGCCCCGAACAACTGACCTTGCGCGATTTTCTGAGCTATTTCATTGCCTTCCGCGAAGAGGTTGTGGCAAGGCGCACCGCCTATGAGTTGCGCAAGGCACGCGAGCGCAGCCATATTCTGTGCGGTCTTGCGGTGGCAGTCTCGAATGTCGATGAAATCGTCGCCACCATCCGCAGCTCGAATGACCCCGCCGAGGCGCGGGAACGGCTGATGGAACGGCGCTGGCCGGCCCATGACATCGTCGAATATCTGCGGCTGATCGATGACCCGCGGCACCCGGTCAACGAGGATGGCAGCTACAACCTGAGCGAGGTTCAGGCCCGTGCCATTCTGGATCTGCGCCTGCAGCGGCTGACCGCGATGGGCGTGCAGGAGGTCACCGACGAACTCGCCGAACTGGCAGGAAAGATCCGCGAATACCTTGATATCCTTGGCTCGCGTGAGCGGATCATGGCGATCATTTCGGCGGAACTGCGCGAGGTCCGCGCCGCCCATGCCGTGCCCCGCCGCACCGAGATTGTCGATTGGGCGGGCGATCTGGACGACGAAGACCTGATCGAGCGCGAAGACATGGTGGTGACCATCACCTCGGGCGGCTATATCAAGCGCACGCCCTTGGCCGAATTCCGCGCGC
>CAZPWV010000145.1:0-5721 GCA_964590825.1 uncultured Rhodobacter sp.
CGCCGCGCCTCGGGCAGCGCCGCCGTCGCCTCGGACCGGTAGGGCTGCGCGCAGCCCAGATTGACCAGTTCGACAAGCTGATCCACCGCCGAGGAAAAGGCCGCATCGGCGCCCGGAATGTTCGCCGCCGCACCCTGAGCCGCACCCTGCGCCTCGCAGTCGGCCCGCGTCACCTCGTAAAGCCCGTTCGACGACCATTGCTCGTAGGCCACCGCCATCTCGGGGTGACGTGTCACGAAAGCCTCGAGTGCCGGCCCCAGCACGGCAATATCGGTGGTCGAGCGCAGCCGCAGCGCCTCGGCCTCCGGCGCACCAAACCACGCCTGCGCCTCCAGCCCCGCCGCGGGTTCGGCCCGCGCCGCAGCACCGGAAAGCCCGGCCAGACACAGAGCCAGAAACGGGGCCAGAAACGGGTCCGGCAACAAACGCGTGAGCGCGCAACGCCAGCTCATGCCGCCTCTCCCAGCAAGGGCAAGACCAGCGCCGCACGAAACCCTTCGGGCCGAGGCGTCAGGCTCAGCGTGCCGCCAAAGGCCTCGGCCACCGCCCGCGCGATGGACAGCCCAAGCCCGGCCGAACGCCCGCGCGAGGCGGCATTGCGCTCGAACCGCGCGCCGATCCGGCCCAGCGTTTGCGGATCGGGGCCGGGGCCTTCGTCGCGCACCCAAAGCACCGCCTGCCCCGCCTCGATCGTGGCGCCCAGCCGCACCGCCCCCCGGCCATGGCGCAGCGCATTGCCCAACAGGTTCTT
This sequence comes from uncultured Rhodobacter sp., assembly GCA_964590825.1. Taxonomy (GTDB): domain Bacteria; phylum Pseudomonadota; class Alphaproteobacteria; order Rhodobacterales; family Rhodobacteraceae; genus Rhodobacter. The sequence continues at coordinate 752 of CAZPWV010000145.1, forward strand.
GGCCGCCTCGGTCAGCGACAGCGCATCGCCCAGCACCCGCACCGGCTCGGCGCCGATATCCAGCGCCACCTCGCGCCCCGGTGCGATCAATTCATGCTCATGCGCCTCGATCACCCCCAGCGCCACCTCGCGCAGATCGACCTCCACCCGCCGCGCAGCATCGGTGCGATGCACCACCAAGGCCCGCGACAGCATCTGATCCAGCAGGTCGCCAAGGCTGCGCGACCGGGCCGCGATACGCCCCATCATCGCCTGCGCGGCGGCGGTGTCGTGTTCGTCCACCGCCAGTTCCGCCTGCACCCGCAGCGCCGCCACCGGGGTGCGCAACTGATGCGCGGTGTCGGAAATCAGATTGCGCATCGCCTCGATCTGCCGCTCGATCCGCCGCATGAACCCATTCATGGCACCGATCATCCCGGCCACCTCGGCGGGCACCGCCATGGCCATCGGGGTCAGGTCCTGCGGGTCGCGCGCCGCCAGATCCCGCGCCATCCGCTCCAACGGGCGCATCGCGCTTTCCACCACCAGCGCCCCCAGAACCACCAGCACCAGCCCCGCCACCGCCGCCACCACCAGCGCATCGCGGGTCAGGCCCAGCGCCATGGCATTGCGGGCGCGCAGCGTCTGCCCCACCGTCACCCATAGCGTTCCGGCAAAGTCGCGCTCGGCGAAACGGCGCACCACGGTGGTGAAGCGGGCCGGTTCGGCGCCGAATTCGGCATCGAAGAACCCGCCCCCCGCCGCGGTCACCGCCTCGGGCAGCGGGGTGTCGTGGCCGGTAATCAACCGCCCGTCGGCGCCGCGCACCGAATAGCTGATGCGGTCGTCGGGGGCGAGCGCCAGAAGCTGAAACGCCGAGAGCGGCAGATCGACCACGGGCTTGCCCTCGCTGACCAGAATCGCCGCCGCAATCTCGTTGGCGGCGCCGGTCAGCAGCCGGTCATAGCTCACCCGCGCCGCCGCCCGGCCATAGACAAAGGTCGCCGCCGCCACCACCAGACCGCCCACCAGCAACAGCGTCAGCACCCCGCGCACCACCCGCCCGCGCAGCGACAGCGTCGGGCGGTCCGCCGGGGCCGGAGGGGCGGTGGGGCGCTCAGCCATCGCGCACCATCCGGTAGCCCAGCCCCCGCTGCGTCTCGATCGCCACCCCCGAACCGGCCAGCTTCTTGCGCAGCCGCGCAATATAAAGCTCGATCGCATTCAGCCCCACATCGGTCTCGGCAAAGGAATAAAGCCCCTCATAGAGCCGCTCCTTGCTGATCGTGTGGCCGGCATTGCGTATCAAAAGCCCCAAAAGCGCCAGTTCGCGCCGGGTCAGATCCAGCACCTCGCCCTGCAGCCGCGCCTCCAGAAGCACCGGCGAAAAGCTCAACCCCCCCAGACGCAGCGCATCGGTCTTCTGCTCGGCCTCGCGCCGGTGCAGCGCCCGCACGCGGGCCACCAGTTCGCGGTGATCGAAGGGTTTCACCAGGTAGTCATCGGCGCCCAGATCAAGCGCGGAAACCCGCGTTTCCACCGAAAAGATCGCCGTCAGCATCAGCACCGGAACCCGGTTGCCGCGCCCGCGCAGATCGGCCAGAAGCTCGGTGCCGCTGCGGTCGGGCAGGTTGATGTCGAGCACGATCACATCGTAGCGCTGCACCGCCAGAAAATCCTCGGCCGCCCCCGCACTTTCGGCGATGTCGCAGGCCATGCCCGCCTGCCCCAGACGGATTGCCACCGCCTCGGCCATGTCGGGCGCGTCTTCGACCACCAGAACCCGCATCTGCCCTCCGCTGTGACGCGCCGCAAACTGACAGGTTCATGACAGCTTCGGCCCCTAGACTTTCCTTCTAACCGAGCGCGAGGAGGCCGCAAAGAGCGGTGCGCCGGTTTTGGGAATTCGACAACCGGAGGAGAGAAACATGATGAACGCAACCCGGCTTTCGCTGGCAGCCCTTTTCCTGGGCGCCTCGGTTCTTGGCGCGCAGGCCGAGGGCTGGATGCCCGAAGCCCCCGAATGCATCGCCCCCGCCAACCCCGGCGGCGGCTGGGATTTCACCTGCCGCCAGGTCGGCAAGGTGATGCAGGACGAAGGCCTGATCGACAAGACCATGCAGGTGGTCAACCTGGCCGGCGGCGGCGGCGGTGTGGCCTATGCCGAAGTGGTCAACAAACGCAATGACAGCAACGACTTGCTGATCGCCGCCTCGTCGGCCACCTCGACCCGTCTGGCGCAGAACGCCTTTCCCGGCAACACCATGGATCAGGTCCGCTGGGTGGCCTCGATCGGCGCCGATTACGGCATGATCGCGGTGTCGAAATCGAGCCCGGTCAACACGCTTCCCGAACTGCTTGCCATGGTGAAGGCCGATCCCACTTCGGTGGCTTTCGCGGGCGGCTCGGCGGTGGGCGGCTGGGACCATCTCAAGGTGCTGATCGCCGCCAAGGCCTCGGGCGTGGAAGATGTGCGCACGGTCAAATATGTGGCCTTTGACGGCGGTGGCGAGGCGGTGACGCAGCTTCTGGCCGGCTCGGTGCAGGCCTTCACCGGCGATATTTCCGAGGCCAAGGGCTTTGTCGATTCGGGCGATATCAAGGTGCTTGCGGTGCTGGCGCCGGAGCGGCTGGAAGGCGATTTTGCCCAATTCCCCACCGCCAAAGAGCAGGGCGTGGATGCGCTGGGCGCCAACTGGCGCGGCTTTTACGCGCCCAAGGGCATGTCGGACGAGGCCTATGCCGCCTGGGTCGAAAAGATCTCGACGCTTTACGCCTCTGACGCCTGGAAGGCCGTGATGGCACAAAACGGCATTGCGCCGCTCGATCTGCAAGGCGCCGAGTTCGAGGCTTTCGTGGCCGCTTCGGTCGCCGAAATCGCCGAACTGTCGAAACAGATCGGCATCATCCAGTGACCTGAACCGGGGCCTTGCGGCCCCCCAAGGCACGGGTCAGGCGCGGCCACGCCCCGCCTGACCCTGTCGCCGACCCCCGGCCGGTGCCCCTGCCTTGGCGGGTTGGCCCGCCCGCCCCTCAGGAGACCCTCATGAGCGACCGTATCTTTGGCATCTTCGGTGTGCTTCTTGCCATCGGCTATGTTTTCGCCGCCCTCGCCATTCAGGAAAGCTTTCTGTCCGATGTGGTCGGGCCGAAAGCCTTCCCCCTCATCATTGCGGCGGTGCTGGGCCTCGCCTCGGCCGTCATCGCGCTGCGCCCCGACCCCAACCCGAGCTGGCCGGGCCTGATGCGTCTGGCCGAACTGGCCGCCGCCGTGGTGGTGCTGGTGCTCTACGCCGAGTTGCTGCCGCTGGCGGGGTTCATCTTTGCCACCATCTTTGCCGCCGCCTATCTGGCCTGGCGGCTTGGCTCGCGCCCGTTCGAGGCCGCCCTCGTCGGCCTTGGCGTGTCGCTGGGCATCTATGTCGTCTTTCACCTCGTGCTGGGGCTCTCGCTCGCACGCGGCCCCTTCGGCTTTTAAGGAGGCCTCATGGACACGCTTTCCAACCTGGCCGACGGGTTCGCCATTGCGATCACCTGGCAGAACCTGGGCCTCGCCCTTCTGGGCGCCTTCCTCGGCACGGTCATCGGCGCGCTGCCCGGCCTTGGCCCGTCAAACGGCGTTGCCATTCTCATTCCGCTCGCCTTCTCGCTGGGCCTTGGCGCCACGCCGGCGCTGATCCTGCTCACCTCGGTCTATTACGGCGCCATGTATGGCGGGCGGATCTCGTCGATTCTCATCAATATTCCGGGCGACGAACCGGCGGTGATGACCTGCCTTGACGGCCACCCGATGGCGCTCAATGGCCGCGCCGGCGAGGCGCTTTCGCTTTCGGGCATCGCTTCTTTCGTCGGCTCGTTCCTGGCCACCTGGGGGCTCATCCTGCTCGCCCCGCAACTGGTCAAAATCGCGCTGCTGTTCCGCCCCGCCGACTATTTCGCCCTCTTCGCGCTGGCCTTTGCCACGCTTGGCGGGGTGAGTTCGACCAATCAGGCGAAATCGGCCTTTGCCGCCGCGCTGGGCCTTGGCCTTGCCATGGTGGGGGTCGATATGCAAACCGGCACGCCGCGCTTTACCTTTGGCGAGGTGCATCTTTATGACGGCATCGATTTCCTTGTCGCCATCGTCGGGCTTTTTGCGCTGTCCGAAGTCTTCGTCTTCATCGAGCACCGCCACGGCGAAAGCGATGCCGCGCACAAGAAAATCGTCATCGGCCGGCTGACCCCCACCTGGGCCACGCTGAAATCGACCCTCCCCACCATGCTGCGCAGCTCGGGGCTGGGCTTCATCGCCGGGGTGCTGCCCGGTGCGGGGGCGTCGCTCGGCTCGTTCATGTCTTACTCGCTGGAAAAGAAGCTGGTCGATAAAGAAGGCACCTTCGGCAAGGGCGATCCGCGCGGGGTAGCCGCGCCCGAGGCGGGCAACAATGCCGCCGCCGGCGGCGCGCTGGTGCCGATGCTGGCGCTGGGTGTGCCCGGTTCGGGCACCACGGCGGTGCTGCTGGCGGTGCTGCTTTCGCTCAACATCACCCCCGGCCCGCTGCTTTTCACCAAAAACCCCGATGTGGTCTGGGGGCTGATTGCGGCGCTCTTCATCGCCAACTTCATGCTTCTGGCGCTGAACATTCCGATGGTGGGCCTGTTCACCCGGCTGCTGATGATCCCGCCGCGCATTCTCATGCCCGCCGTCGCGATGATCTCCTTTGTCGGCATCTATGGCATTTCGGGCTCCAGCTTCGATCTTCTGGTGATGGTCGGCTTTGGCGTGATCGGCTGGGCGCTGCGCAAACTCGATGTGCCGCTGGTGCCGGTCATTCTGGGCACGCTTCTGGGCAATGCGATGGAAAACAACCTGCGCCGCGCCATCACCAACGGCGAGTTCGAGCTGGTCTACCAGCCCAAGGTCGACATCGACGACCGCCGCATCGTCGGCGCCGAGGCGCTGATCCGCTGGCGGCACCCGACGCGCGGCACCGTGTCGCCGGCCGAGTTTA
>CAZPWV010000145.1:5731-6016 GCA_964590825.1 uncultured Rhodobacter sp.
GGATTGGGGCACATTGGTGGCCAGCCCGCTGTCGATCACGCTCTGGGCGATTGCCATCATCGGTTTCATCCTGCCGATTCTGGTGGGCAAACTGCTGAAGGCCCGCATCCATGCCGCGCGCTCGGGGGCCTCGGGCGAAGAGATGGACGAGGCCGACTGAACCCGGCCCGCCACCGGCCGCCCTTGGGCGGCCAACTGCGCCGCCCCCCTCCCCTGGGCGGCGCTTTTCATTTCCCCGCGCCCAATTCCCCCAAGTTCCGCCCCCCAAGTTCCGCCCCCCAAGTT
>CAZPWV010000146.1:0-6003 GCA_964590825.1 uncultured Rhodobacter sp.
CGTGACCGGAACCTTGGTCTTGCGGACGTGGTTGAGAAAGGCGTCCTGAAGGTTCTGTTTATCGGCAGCCATTTTTATTATGCCTTTTTGAGTTTGTCCTGTCGCGCGCGGACGGCCGCAGCCGCCTGTGCCAAGTATGCGCAAGAGCGGCAGAGATTCCAGCCCAAAATCAGCCCGTTACGGGCAGAGGCCGGAAAAACCCGCCGCTACGGGCAAAACCCAGCCTAGCGGCGCCAGAAATCGGGGTTGAAAAGCGCGATGATCGCCAGCGTTTCCAGCCGCCCCAGCGCCATTGCCAGCGCAAGGATCACCTTGGTCGGGGCCGCCAGCGCCGCCCAGTCCAGCGGCACATCCCCCGCCACCATCGCCAGCGGCCCGGTGTTTGACAGCGCCGCAATTGCCAAAATGGCGGCCGGTTCGAAAGGCTCGCCGAAAAAGGTCATCGCCAGCATCACCCCGGCAATCGACAGCGCAAACAGCATGAAGAAGACCCAGGCAATATAGGCCCCTTCGCGGCGCAACCGCCGCGCCACCGGCCCGCCCCCCGCCACCGATTGCGGATGCACCAGCTTTTCCAACTCGCGCTGGCCCAGCCGCATCAGCGCATAGACCCGCAACAGCCGCACCCCGCCCGCCGTGGTGGCAATGCCCCCGCCGACGATCGCCAGCCCCGCCAGCACAAGCCCCGGCGTGCCCAGCCCCGACCAGCTTCGGGCATCGTTCCAGCCGATGCTTTCAAACCCCGTCGTGGTCAGAAACGACAGCGCGGTGAAAAAACTGCCCCAAAGCGAGCGCAGCACCGCCAGATCGGCGCCTTTCGCGGCATCAAGTTCCAGCGCGGCAATGAAATGACGCAGGAACAGGAACCCCACCACCAGCGCCACCGCCGCGCCCGCCAGGGCCAGTTCCGGGTCGCGCCAGATCTTTTCCGAGGCCCGCAGCTCGCCGCCACCGGGCCAGAGCCGGCGCGACAGGGCCGGGATCAGAAACAGCACGATCAACGCCTCGCCCACCAACCCCGAAGGCGCCTCCCCGGGTCGCGGCAGCGCCGAAATCCCCGAGGTCGAGAGCGTCGAAAGCGCATGGATCAGCGCCACCAGCGCGCCATCGCCGGCAATCAGCAATGCCACCCAAAGCAGCAGCGTCAGCCCGCCATAGGCCGGGGCCAGCACCCGCACGAAATGCGCGATGCGCTCGCCCGGATCCGAGACCCCGTCGCGCAAAAACGAGGGCGCCGCCCCGCCCGCCTTGCCAAAGCCGCCGGCAAAAAAGATCTCGAACCCGCCGATGCGCAGCGGCGCCAGCACCGCAATCGCCATCACGAGAATGTAGAACCCGCCCATCCACCCCACCAGCGCCCGCCACAGATGCAGGCTTGGCGACAGGCGTTCCGGGCGGTAGAGCGTGGCGCCCGTGGTGGTGAAGCTCGACACCATCTCCCACCAGGCATTGAGCAGCCCGGTATCGCGCTGCGCCTCGTTGAACGGCACCGCCAGCATCAGCGGCAGCGCCAGAAAGGCGGCAAAGAGGCTCAGCAGCAGCCCCCGGTCGCGGTGGCCGCGCGGGTTGGCGGCGGTGGCCAGCGCCAGAATCGCCGACAAAAACCCGAACAGCACCGCCGAATAGAAAAACGGCCGCGCCACGCCATAGCTGCGCTCCATGAAGGCATGGGTCGCAGGAACCAGCATCGCAACGGCGCCGATGGCCATCATCTGCACGAACAGCGGAACCTGACCAAAGCGCCCCATCGCCGCCTCAGAAGAAATCGATGGAGACCTGCAACAGGCGCTCCACCTCGGGCACATCCTTGGCCAGCGCGAACAGAACGATCACATCGCCCTCCTCCACCTTGGTGTCGCCGGTCGGTTTCATCACCCGATCCCCTTTGCGCAGCGCCCCCAATAGCACGCCCTCGGGAAATTCGATCTCCCGCACCGTCCGCCCGGCAATCGGCGAGGTGGACAGCACCACCGCCTCGATCACCTCGGCCTCGGCATCGCCGATGGAGTAGACGCCGCGCACCTTGCCATGGCGGATATGGCGCAGGATCGAGGAAACGGTGGTGGCGCGGGGGTTGATATAGGCGTCGATATCCAGCGGCGCCATCAGCGGCACCAGCGTCGGGTCGTTGATGAGCGCAATCGCCATCTTGCAGCCGGCCTGTTTGGCGCGCACCGAAACCAGGATGTTGGTCTTGTCATCGTCGGTGACCGCAAGCACCGCATCGGCACGCCCGACATTGGCCTCTTCCATCATCTCCGCGCTCATCCCGTCGCCATTGAGCACGATGGTGCGCTCCAGCGCATCGGCTGCCAGTTCGGCAACGGCCCGGCTTTTCTCGATGATCTTGGCCCGCACCCGGTCCAGCCGCGCCTCGAGCGCCCGTGCCACGCCCAGCCCGACGTTGCCGCCCCCGATGATGACGATACGTTCCTGTTTTTTGGTCGCCTTGCCAAAGATTTCCAGCGTGCGGTTGATGTCTTGCGCCAGCGTGAACACATAGATCTGGTCGCCCGCAAACAACTGGTCGCCCGGCTCCGGCGCAAACAGCCGCCCCTCGCGGCGCACCCCCACCACCATGGCCCGCAGCGTCGGGAACAACTCGTTCAACTGCCGCAGCGGCGTATCCAGCACCGGGCAATCGTCTTCAAGCAAAATCCCCAATAGCTGCACACCACCATTCATGAAGCTTTCGGTGTCAAAGGTCGCCGGCGCCAAAAGCCGCTGCAGCGCCGCCTCGGCCACCTCGCGCTCGGGCGAGATGATGACGTCGATGGGCAGATGGTCGCGTCGGTAAAGATCGGCATATTGCGGCGCAAGATAGGTCTGCGCCCGCAGCCGGGCGATCTTGCGGGTGATGCCAAAGACCGACTGCGCCACCTGACAGGTGACCATGTTCACCTCGTCGGAATGGGTGGCCGCGATAATCAGGTCGCAATCGCGCGCCCCCGCCCGCTCCAGCACATCCGGGTGCGAGGCAAAGCCCACCACCCCCTGCACATCCAGCAGATCCGAGGCGCGGCGCACCAGTTCGGGGTTGCTGTCAACCACCGTCACATCGTTGCGCTCGCCCGCAAGGTGACGGGCGATCTGCCAGCCCACCTGACCCGCTCCGCAGATGATAACCTTCATGGCCTGCCCTCCGCCGCCCCGGTCTTGCTTCTATGCCGTCGGGCCCAAAGCGTCAATCAAGCCACCCGCCTCCGCCGCCCCGGCAGAGGTGCCTGGCCAGCAAGGATGCCGGTTCTTCCTGATGCAAATATGCGCATTCCCCCACAGACGGGGGCGGGGTCATTCGTCATCCTCGTCGTCGAAATGCGCCATGCGCCCGCCGGTCTTGCCCGAGGTGACCACCCCCAGCGATTTGAGCTTGCGGTGCAGGGCCGAGCGTTCCATCCCCACAAAGGCCGCCGTGCGCGAGATATTGCCGCCAAATCGGTTGATCTGGGTCAGCAGATACTCGCGTTCGAAAAGCTCGCGGGCCTCGCGCAGCGGCAGCGCCGCCATCTGCCCGCTGACCACGATGCGCCCCTCCTCGGGGGCGGCAATGCTGCCGGGCAATTCCCGCGCCTCGATCGGCCCGCTGCCCTCGCCCAGGATCAGCACCCGTTCGATGACATTGCGCAATTGCCGGATGTTGCCGGGCCATTCCATCGTCTGCATCGTCGCCGCCGCCTCATCCGAAACCGGGCGCTGCGCCAGGCCCTGGGTGCGGTTGAAGGCCTCGATGAAATGGGCCGCCAGCATCGGCACATCCTCGCGCCGCTCGCTCAGCCCCGGAACCGGGATCGGCACCACATTGAGCCGGTCGAACAACTCCTGGCGAAACCGGCCGGCGGCAATTTCGGCGGCCAGGTTGCGGGTGGTGGAGGAAATTACCCGCAGATCGACGCGCACCTTGTCGGCGCCGCCGGCGCGGGTGAACTGCTGCTCGGTCAGCACCCGCAGGATCTTCGACTGCGTGCCAAGCGGCATCTCCGCCACCTCGTCGAAATAGATCACCCCGCCATGTGCCTGTTCCAGCAGGCCTTTTTCGATGCCCCGCTCGGAGGTTTCGCGGCCAAACAGCACCTCCTCCATGCGTTCGGGGGCGATCGAGGCGGAATTGACCGTGACAAATGGCGCCGAAGCGCGGTTTGAATGCTGGTGAATGTAGCGCGCGGCGGTTTCCTTGCCCGAACCGGGCTCGCCGGTCAGCATCACCCGGCCGTTCGAGCGGGTGACCTTGTCGAGCTGGTCCTTGAGGCGGCGAAAGGCGGCCGATGCGCCCAGCATCTCGCCCGAATGAAGGTCGCGCCGGCGCAGGCTGGAATTTTCGCGCCGCAGCCGCGCGGTTTCCATGGCGCGGGCGATCACCACCATCAACTGGTCGATATTGAAGGGTTTTTCGATGAAATCATAGGCGCCCTGCTTGATCGCCGCGACCGCGATTTCAATATTGCCATGGCCCGAAATGATGATGATCGGAATATCGGGGTTGTCGCGTTTGACGGTCTTGAGGATGTCGATCCCGTCCATCCGGCTGTCCTTGAGCCAGATGTCCAGCACCATCAGCGCCGGTGCCTCGGCATTGATCGCCTCCATGCAGGCATCGGAATTGGCCGCCATGCGGGTGGCATAGCCCTCGTCTTGCAAGATCTCCGAGATCAGTTCGCGGATGTCCTTTTCGTCATCGACGATGAGAATGTCGCTCATGGCTCATTATCCTTGATGGCGCGCTGGCCGGAGCGGGCGCGGGGCAATCTGATTTCCGCCAAGGCCCCGGCATGGGCCCCCGGCGCAAAGGGCGGCGCGTCGGTCAGCACCAGCGTTCCGCCATGTTCCTCGATGATCTTGCGCACGATGGACAGCCCAAGCCCGGTGCCCTTGGCGCGGGTGGTCACATAGGGTTCAAAAAGCCGTGCCCGGTCGGGGGGAAGGCCGATCCCATTGTCGGAAATGCGGATCGTTACCGCATCGGCGCTGGCCTCCATCATCACCCGCACCTGCGGGGCCCAACCCTCTGTTGGACCTTTTTCTTGCAGCGATTCAATGGCTTCTCCGGCGTTCTTGATAAGATTTGTCACCGCTTGCGACACCATCGTGGAGTCCAGTTCCACAATCACCGGCACATCGGGCAGATCCGAAAGCAGCGCCGCACCGGAAAGCGCCCCCTCCTGCAGCAGCACCGCATCGCGCAACAGCCGCGTCAGGTCGTGGTCGCGCCGATCGGGTTCGGGCATCCGCGCAAAGCGGGAAAACTCATCGACGATCCGGCGCAAATCATCGGTCTGACGCACGATCACTCCGGTCAGCCCGTCCAGCGCCTCGGCATTTTCCGCATCAAGCACACGGGTGAACTTGCGCTTGATGCGCTCGGCCGAAAGCTGGATCGGGGTCAGCGGATTCTTGATCTCATGGGCAATGCGCCGCGCCACATCGCCCCAGGCGGCCATGCGCTGCGCCGAAACCAGATCGGTCACATCGTCAAAGGCCACCACATAGCCCTCGCGGTCGCCCGAGGCGCGGCGCCGCTCGGCCATGCGCACCAGAAGGCTCTCCAGCCGCCCGCCCCGCGAAATGCGGATTTCCTCTTGCACGACCGTGTGAAGACCGTCGCGTAAGCGATTGAATAGTGGCTCAAATTCCGGAACAACCTCGGACAGGCCGCGGTCGTGGTCGCGCTCGGGGTTCAGCGCCAGAAGCCGCAGCGCCGACGGGTTGAGAAAATCCAGCCGCCCCTCGGCATCCAGCCCGATCACCCCCGAGGTCACCGAAGAGAGCACCGAATCGAACAACCGCCGCTGTTCATCGGTCTCGCGGTGCGAGGCCACCAGCTCGGCGCGCTGCCCCTTGAGTTGCCGCGTCATCCGGTTGAAGGCATGGCCCAGCGTGGCGATTTCGTCTTCGCCCTCGTCCTCGATCACCCGCGCGTCCAGATCGCCCGCCCCCACCCGTTCGGCCGCCGCCGCCAGCCGCCCGATCGGCCGCGACAGCCGCTCGGCAAACCACAGCCCGACCCAG
>CAZPWV010000147.1:0-5998 GCA_964590825.1 uncultured Rhodobacter sp.
GGGGTGACGCGGGTGGGCGACGACGGGCTGTTCATGTCCAGTTGCCATGTCGCCCATGACGTGCAGATCGGCAACCGGGTGATCCTGGTCAATTCGGTGGCGGTTGCGGGCCATTGCGTGCTGGAAGACGATGTGATCGTCGGCGGTCTGGCGGGGGTGCATCAATGGGTGCGCATCGGCCATGGCGCGATCATCGGGGCGATGGCCAAGGTGACGGCCGATGTGATCCCCCATGCGCTGGTGGCCGGGCCGCGGGGCGAGTTGGAGGGGCTGAACCTGGTGGGGCTGAAGCGGCGCGGGGTGGACCGGGCCGAAATCGCCGCCCTGCGCGATCTTTACAGCGCGCTGGGGGCGGGCAATTTCCGCGAACAGGCCCGCAAGCTCGCGCAAGATGGCAGCGAAAGCGCGCTGGTGCGCGAGGTGCTCGATTTCATCCTCGGTCCGTCGGACCGCAGCTTTCTGACGCCGCGATGACGGGGCCGCGCACGGCGCTGATCGCGGGCGAGGGGGCCTTGCCGCGGCTATTGGCCGAGGCCGCGCCCGAGATGGTGATCTGCCAGATCGAGGGGTTTGCCCCGGTCGTGCCCGAGGCCGGGCTGCTGCGCTTTCGCATCGAGCGGTTCGTGCCGTTCTTCGAGACGCTGGCCGAACGCGGCATCACCCAGGTCTGTCTGGCCGGGGCAATGCAGCGTCCCCGGCTCGACCCCGAACGGTTCGACCCGCGCACCGCCAGCCTGGTGCCCCGGCTGCTGGGGGCGATGCAGGCCGGCGATGATGCCACCCTGCGCGCGGTGGTCGGCCTGCTGGAGGATTTCGGCTTTCGCGTCATCGGCGCCGACGAGATTGCCCCCGATCTGGTTCCCGGTGCCGGGGTTTTGTGCGGTGCGCCCGAGGCGCAGGACCTCCGCGATGCGGCGCGGGCGGCGGCGATCGTTGCCGCGCTCGGGGCGGTGGATGTGGGGCAGGGCGCGGTGGTGGCGCGGGGGCTTTGCCTGGGGGTAGAGGCTCTGCCGGGCACCGATGCGATGCTCGAGTTCGTCGCCCGGCACCGCGCGCTGGTTCCGGCGCCAAAGGCGGGGGTGTTTTTCAAGGCGCCCAAGCCGGGGCAGGACCGGCGCATCGACCTGCCGGCGCTCGGGCCGCAGACGGTGGCGCGTGCGGCGGCGGCGGGGCTGGCGGGGATCGCCTTCGAGGCCGGCGGGGTGTTGCTGCTCGACCGCAAGGCCACCGTGCAAGCCGCGCAGGATGCAGGAATTTTTCTGTGGGGGCGGGAGGCGTGAAAGTCTTTCTCATCGCCGGCGAAGCCTCGGGCGACAAGCTGGGCGCCGCGCTGATGGCGGGGCTGAAGCAACTGGTGCCGGGGGTGGAATTTCTGGGTGTCGGCGGCGCGGAGATGACGGCCGAGGGGCTGGTGAGCCTGTTCCCGATGGAAGAGCTGTCGGTGATGGGGCTGGCCGAGGTGCTGCCGAAATACCGTGCCCTCAAGCGTCGCATCGCGCAGACGGCGCAGGCGGTGGTGGCGGCGGCGCCCGAGGTTCTGGTCAGCATCGACAGCCCCGATTTTTGTCTGCGCGTGGCGCGGGCGGTCCGGTCGGTGCGCCCCACCCAGCCCACGGTGCATTATGTTGCGCCCTCGGTCTGGGCCTGGCGGCCGGGGCGGGCGGCGAAAATGGCCGAGGTGATCGACCATGTGCTGGCGCTATTGCCCTTTGAGCCGCCCTATATGACCGCGGCGGGGATGAGCTGCGATTTCGTCGGCCATCCGGTGGTGGCCGAGCCTTTGGCCACGCCCGCCGAGGCCGAGGCGTTTCGCGAAACCCACATGATCGGCCCCGATCAGCCGCTGGTGCTGTGCCTTCCGGGTTCGCGCCGGGGCGAGGTGAAGCGGCTTGGCCCCCGGTTCGACGAGGCGTTGATGCGGCTGCGCGACCGCGAACCGGGGCTGCGCGTGGTGCTGCCCACGGTGCGCGGGGTCGCCCCGATGGTGCGGGCTATGGCCGCGCGCTGGCCGGTGGCCCCGATCGTGGTGGAAGAGGCCGCCGACAAGCGCGCGGCCTTTGCCGCCGCCGATCTGGCGCTGGCGGCCAGCGGCACGGTCAGCCTGGAACTGGCCGCCAGCCGCACCCCGATGGTGATCGGCTACGACGCCAGTTTCCTGAGCTGGCACATCATTTCGCGGCTCTTGCGGGTCGATACGGTGACATTGGTCAATCTGGTATCCGAAAGCCGCGCCGTGCCGGAATTTCTTGGCCCGAATTGCCGCCCCGAGGCGCTGTGCGCGGCGTTGTCGCGGCTTTTGGACAGTGCCGAGGCGCGGGCCGAGCAGATCGCGGCGATGGAGGAAACGATGCGCCGTCTGGGCGCGGGGGGCGAGGCGCCGGGGCTGCGCGCGGCACGTTCGGTGCTGGCGTTTCTGGGGCGCTGAAGGGTCAGTGAAGGCGGGCGCGCTCAGAGCGCCGCGAGGGTGATGCCCTCGGCTTGCAGCCTTGCCCGCAGCGCCTGCGCCATGGACACCGCCTCGGGCGTGTCGCCATGCAGGCAGACGGTGTCGATCCGCGCCGCGATCCGATGGCCGCTTTGCGCGATGATCGCCCCGGCACGGGCCATGGCAAGGATCCGGGCGGCGGCGGTCTCGGGGTCGTGCAGCACTGCACCGGGCAGGGCGCGGTCCACCAGCGTGGCGTCGTCGTTATAGGCGCGGTCGGCAAAGATCTCTCCCGCCCAGCGCGCCCCCAGATCGCGGGCCACGCTCTCCTGGGCGGTGGCGGCCAGAACCACCAGCGTGATCGCGGGCATCAGCGCCAGCGCCGCGCCATAGCAGGCCCGCGCCAGTGCGGCATCTTCCGAGGCCATGTTGGACAGCGCCCCATGCAGCTTGAAATGGCGCAGCCGCAAGCCGTTGGCCTTTGCCACCGCCTGCGCCGCGCCAAGCTGATAGGCCATGAGATCGCCGATTTCGGTGGTGCTCAGCCGCATCCGGGCCCGGCCAAAACCGGCGCGGTCGTCAAAGCCCGGATGCGCCCCGATCCCCACCCCGGCGGCGGCGGCCATGCGCATCACCCGTGCCATTTCGGTGGCGCTGCCGGCATGAAGCCCGCTGCAGATATTGGCCGAGGTGACGATCGAGAGCAGGGCCGCATCCTGGCCCACCCCTTCGCCCATATCGGCATTGAGATCGAGTTTCATGGCCTGTCCTCCTCGTCGCCGCGCACCACGCCGCCAATCAGTTGATAGCCCAGCAGATCGGCAATGTCTTCGGGCGCGCGGACCGGGGCAAAGCGGGCACGGCGCAGCGCATCGAGCCAATCGGCCTCGGGGGCAGAGGCGGCCTCGGCCTCGGCGCGGCTGACCGGCACAAGACGCAGCGCCGTGCCGGGGCGGGCCTGGGCCGCAATCGCCAGATCGGCGGGGATGACGGTGCCAAGCCGGGGATAGCCGCCAACACTCTGGCAATCGGCGAGCAGGATCATCGGATCTCCCGCGCCGGTTGCCTGAATGTCGCCCGGACCGATGAAATCCGACAAAAGTGCAGGGCAGTCTGCGGAAAATGGCCTGCCGTCATGCAATAATGCAACGCCCTGGCGGTTGCCCCGCCCGGCCCGAAAGCCGGTGGCAAAGGCCCGTGCCAGCGTTTCGGGCGCGAAAAGCCCGGTTTGCGGCCCGGCAATCACCCGCAGCCGGCCGCCCTCGAAGCGCGGATCGACGGGCAGAGCCAGCAGCGGTGCCCTGGGCGCGGGGTCGGGGGCAAAGGGCAGAACCTGCCCCACCCGCAGCGCCGGACCGGGCCCTGCCGCGGCCAGCCAGGCCCTTGCGCCCAGAATTTCGGGCGTGGCGATCCCGCCCGCCAGCGACAGATAGCCATAGACCCCGCTCTGCGCGGCGCCGATCTCCAGCACCTCACCGGCGGCCAAAAGATGCGCGGCGTTCCAGCGCAGCGCCCGGCCCGCGCAATGCGCCGCCATCGGCGCCCCGGTCAGGGCAATGCGGGTGGCGTGGCTGGCGCGGAAACGCCCGCCGCTCAGCGGCAGTTCCAGGCAGGCGCGGGGAACGGGCTGGTCGAGCAGCGCCGCCGCCTCGAAAAGCGCGCGGCGGTCGGCGGCGCCCCCCTCGGCCAGCCCCTGTGCCAGATATCCCGGCCGGCCCAGATCCTGCACCGAAGCGCCGGGTGCCAGCGCCAGAAGGTCAAGCTGCGGGGTTGGCGGCGGGTGGGCGGAAAACGGCGGGGTCATGGCAGGGCCGGGTCGGGCAGCGGTTCTGCCACCGCCCCGCCGCGCGGATCATCCAGCGCCTCGAGCGCCGCGATGTCCGCTTCGGAGCAGCGCTGAAAGCGGAGCATATCCCCCGGTGCCAGCAAGACGGCCTTCGTGGCCTGGGCCACGAAGGGGCGCAGCGCGGCGCGCCCCAGCGTCCGCCAGCCGGTTGGCGAGGCGGCGGCAAACAGCACGATCTGGCACAGCGCGGTGGCGATCGTGCCGGGGGCGACGCGGGGGGTCAGTTGCGCGAGCCGCTCCATCTGCCAATGCGCAGGCAGCGGCCCGAGATAGGGCTGTCCGGGGGCGAACCCCAGCGCCAGAACGCGCAGATCGGTGGCGCATAACTCGGCCACAAGCGCCGCCTCGGAGCGCCCCGCCAGCGCCGCCGTCTCGGCCAGTTGCGGCCCCGAAGCGCCACCAAAACAGGCCGGAACCCGCCAGAGCCGGGGCGGGGCGGTGCCCGGCGTGATGGCGGTGGCGGGTCTGGGCGGGTGCCGCAGCCGCTGCCGCAGCGCCTCTTCCAGCGCCGCAAGGCTGGTGGCGCGGCGGTCAAAGCGCAGCAGCACCGAGCCCAGCGCGGGGGCGGTTTCCAGTTGTCCGGGCAGGGGATCGGCCGCCAACCCGCGCGCCAGCGCCAGTGCGGCCAGATTGGCGGGGTCGGAAAACCGCGTGGCAAAGCGCACCACCACCCGGTCGAGCCCGAGCGGCAGGATCTCGGGCCCGGCGCCGGGGGTTGCAGCGGTCGGGCTTGCGCCGGGGGGGGCAGCGGCCGGGCTTGCGCCGGACTTTGCGGGTGTCGGGGCGGTGGCGGTCATCGCGGTATCTGACCCGCAAAGCCGCCTTGGCGCAAGAGCGGGGTGCAGGATGGGGGCGCAGGACGGTGGCGCAGGACGGTGGCGCAAGACGGTGGCGCAGGACGGGGGGCGTTTGGGCCGGGGTGGCCCTGGGCGCCCGGTCCTTTTGAGGCGGACCTCAGGGATCGAGCGCGATCACATCGACCGCCTGCCGGCTTTCGGCCCCGCCCGCCGAACGCAGCGCCCCGCGCACCGGGGCGACATCGTCGTAATCGCGGCCCTAGGCAACGGTGATGTAATCGATCCCGGCGGGCTGATCGTTGGTCGGGTCAAAGCGGATCCAGCCCATTTCCCGCCCCGCCCAGATCCGCACCCAGGCGTGCATCGCATCTGCCCCTTCCAGACGCGGCTGGCCCGGCGGCGGAAAGGTGCGCAGAAATCCCGACACATAGCCCGCAGGAATACCGAGGCCGCGCAGCGCGGCAATCATCACATGGGTGAAATCCTGGCACACGCCGCGCCGGCTGGCAAAGGCCTCGCGCGGCGCGGTATCAACGGTGGTCGCCCCGGTGTCGAACCGCATGTGACGGTGCAGCGCCCGGCCCAGCGCGGCCACGGCGGCCTGAGTGGTCATTTCGGCGCTGATCGCGGCACGGGCAAAGGCGGTGATCTCGGGGCTGGGCGCCACCCGCGGGCTGGCCCCCAGGAAATGCTGGGGCGCATCGGGGGCAAGGCGGGTCTGCGCCGCGATTTCGGCGGCCAGCGCGCCCAGCGGCGGCGACAGGTCCAGCGCGGCGGGGGGGGCAAAACGCTCGACGCGGGCGGCCAGTTCAAAGCGCAGCGCCGCCACCGGCGCGTGCCAGACCACCGAAGTGGTGGCATTGCCAAAGAAATCAAGCCCGTCGCGGCGTTCGTCCGGGGCCGGGCTCAGCGAGAGCTGGCGCGACTGCA
>CAZPWV010000148.1:0-5903 GCA_964590825.1 uncultured Rhodobacter sp.
CAGCCAGCGGCCCAGCAAGATCAGCGTGACGATCACCGCCGCCGCCTCGAAATAGACATCCAGCGTGCCAAAGGGCAGCCACTGCGGCACCACCACCACCACGGCCGAATACAGATAGGCGGCCAGACTGCCCAGCGCCACCAGCGCATTCATCTCTGGGGCGCCACGCCACAGCGCCGGCAGCCCGAGACGCAGGAAAATGCGCCCCGGAAAGGCCAGCACCAGCGTGGCAAAGACGAATTGCACCCATTGCATCAGGTTTTCGCCGATCAGCCGCGCCAGGCCATGATGCAGCGGCGCAAAGAGATGGCCCCCCATTTCAAGGATCACCACCGGGGCGCTCAGCGCGGCGGCAATCAGCACCTGGCGTTTGAGCCTTGCGGCTTCGGCGGCCTGGCGTGCCGCCACCGGCTCGGGCGGGGCCCCCGCCTGCCGGACCCGCGCCGGATAGCCCGCCCCGGTCACGATGCCTGCCAGTTCCGAGGGCGCCACGCTGCCCTGCGCAAAGGCGACGGTGGCGGTTTGCGTGGCCAGGTTGACCGAGGCAGCCAGCACGCCGGGCGCGGCGGCAAGGCGGTGCTCCACCCGGCTTGCGCAACTGGCGCAGCTCATGCCCTCGATCGCCAGCCGGGTCTCGGCCTGCGCCACCCGATAGCCGGCCCGCGCCAGCACCCCGGCCAGACCGGCGGCAGAGGCGGGGGCTTCAAAGCTGACCTGCACCGAGCGCGCCATCAGATTGGCCGCCGCCGCGCTGACCCCCGGCTCGGCCAGAAGCGTGCGCTCGACCCTTCCGGTGCAGGCGCCGCAATGCATGGCGTCGATGATGAACCTTGTGCTGGTCATGGGGCCCTCGCTTTGGGTCTCAGTTGCGGTCTTGCGCGCCAAGGTCAAGCGCCACAAACATTCGGGAACTTGAATTGATGGCCCGGCAATGCTACCTGAGGCGCAATTTCCACCCTTTTCAACCGGAGACCCCATGTCGCTCGATCGTGTCATGTTCGTTTTCGCTGGCTCCATGGTGCTGCTCAGCGTGATCCTCACCCAGTTCGTTTCGCCCTATTTCGCCTGGTTCACCGTGTTCATCGGCGTGAACCTGATCCAGTCGGCCTTTACCGGGTTCTGCCCGGCGGCGACGATTCTGGCCAAATTCGGCTTCAAGACCGGCTGCGCCTTCGAAGGCAAGTAAGCCCCAAAGCCGAAACCGGGCGGGGCACAGATCCGGCCCGGTTTCGGCCCCCGTTTTCGCCCCCCGTTTCCGTGCAACAGCTTTGCAGGCGGTTCCCTGCCGGCGTTCTTTGCCATTGACGGCGCCTTGGCCTTTGCTAGCGTCAACCGAACGCGAACCGGGAGACCCCCATGCACCGCCGCCTGTTTCTGACCCGCCTTGCTGCTGCCACCACGGCCACCGCCGCGGTGCTGGGCGCCTCCGCCCCGCTTCTTGCACAGACCGCCACGCCGCCGGTAGAGGCCAAGCCCGCCGCCGCGCAATGGCCGATTGCTCCGCAATTCTACCCCGTCGAAGTGCGGGTGAAACCCGATCTGGCGGTGGGTTCGATCATCGTCGTTTCGGACAAGTTCTTTCTCTACCACGTCATCGCGCCGGGCCGGGCGATGCGCTACGGCGTGGCGGTGGGGCGGGGCGAGCTGACGTTTCGCGGCGCCGCCGTGGTCGGGCGCAAGGTCGAATGGCCAAGCTGGAAGCCGACCCCCGAAATGGTCGCCCGCAGCCCCGAGAAATACGCGAAATATGCCGAGAACGGCATGGAGGGCGGGCCGCGCAACCCGTTGGGGGCGCGGGCCATCTATCTGTTCCAGAACGGCCGCGATACCGCCATCCGCATTCACGGCACCACCGAACCGTCCTCGATCGGTCACGCGGTCTCGAATGGCTGCCTGCGCATGGTCAACGACCATGTGATCGCGCTTTACGACAAGGTGGAACTGGGCACGCCGGTCACGGTTTACTGATGCAGCTTGTTTCGGTCGCGCAGGCGGTCAGCCTGGATTACGACACCATCATCGATGTCCGCTCGCCCGCCGAATTTGCCGAAGACCATCTGCCCGGTGCGATCAACCTGCCGGTGCTGAGCGATGCCGAACGCGCCCGTGTCGGCACGATCTACAAGCAGGTCGCCCCGTTCGAGGCCCGCAAGGTTGGCGCCGCGCTGGTGGCGCAAAATGCCGCGCGGCATCTGCAGGGGCCTCTT
Organism: uncultured Rhodobacter sp.; assembly: GCA_964590825.1. Taxonomy (GTDB): domain Bacteria; phylum Pseudomonadota; class Alphaproteobacteria; order Rhodobacterales; family Rhodobacteraceae; genus Rhodobacter. The sequence continues at coordinate 2,208 of CAZPWV010000148.1, forward strand.
GCCGACAAGCCGGGCGGCTGGCGGCCCCTGGTCTATTGCTGGCGTGGCGGGCAGCGCTCGGGGTCTTTTGCCACGATTTTGCGGCAGGTGGGCTGGCGCGCCGATCTGCTCGAGGGCGGTTACAAGGCCTGGCGCAGCCTTGTGGTGGCCGAACTGGCGGTGCCGCCCCGGTTGCCGCTCGTCGTGCTTGACGGCAATACCGGCTCGGCCAAGACCGAAATCCTGTTGGCGGCACGGGCGCAGGGGGCGCAGGTGATCGACCTTGAAGGGCTGGCCAATCATCGCGGCTCGATTTTTGGTGCGATGCCGGGGGGGCAGCCGGCGCAAAAGGGGTTTGACGGGCGGTTGGCGGTGGCGCTGGTGGGGCTTAACCCCGGCCGCCCGGTGCTGATCGAGGCGGAAAGTTCGAAAGTGGGGCAGATCGCCCTGCCCAAGGGGCTTTGGGCGGCAATCCGGCAGGCGCCGCGGTTGCGGATCGTGGCGCCGCTGGCCGAACGGGCCGCGTATCTGGCGCGGGCCTATGCCGATATTGCCGCCGATGCGGCCGGTCTGGCGGCGTTGATCGACCGGCTGCGGCCCTATCATCCGGCAGAGAGTATTGCCGATTGGCACGCGCTGGCGGGGCAGGGGGCTTTTGCGGCGCTGGCCGGGGCGCTGATGGCCTGCCATTATGACCCGCGCTATGAAAAACACCGTGCCCGGCATGACCAGGGCAGCCCTGCGATTGCCGCGCCCAGCCTGCGGCCCGAGGCCCTGCCCGGACTTGCGGCACAGGTGATTGCCGCCGCAGAGCTGGCGGTAGAGCGGGCGGAGCCCGGCCTATAGCCGAAGCGGCGAAGCGAACCGGGGCCGCCGGCTCGCGGTGGGGGCAGGCTCAGGGGGAGCAGGCTCGCGGTGGGGGCAAGCTCAGGGCCGGACCCGCAGCAGCGATGAGCCTTCCGCGTGCCCCTCTTTCGTCTCGCCTGCCCCCGCCCTGCTTTCCGCCGTCCCGCTTGCCGCCGCCCCGCTCTCTTTCATCGTGCCGATCACCGCTGCGCGGACGCCTTCGGCCGCCAAAGCCGCCAGCAGCGCCTCGGCCCTGTGGGGCGCCACCGCCGCCAGAAGCCCGCCCGAGGTTTGCGGGTCGAACAGCAGATCAAAGCGCGGCCCCGGCGGGCCTTCGATCTGCCCGGCGCAGGCGGCAATGTTCTGCGCCAGCAGCGACGAGCCATGCCCCGCCGCCGCCAGCGCCTCGGCGCCCGGCAAAAGCGGCAGCGCCGCCAGCGAGATCTCGGCGCTCAGCCCGGAGGCGGCGCAAAGCCCCAGCAGATGCCCGGCCAGACCGAAACCCGTCACATCGGTCATCGCATGGGCGCAGGGTGCCAAAAGCCGGGCCGTGGCCGCAGAGCTTTGCGCCATCGAGGCCCAGGCCCGCGCCACATCATCGCCATTGGCGGCCTTGAGCATTTCGGCGGCCAGAATCACCCCGGTGCCCAGCGGCTTGCTCAGCACCAGCACATCGCCCGGCTGTGCCCCCGCCTGCCCGACCGAGCGCGGCGCCAGCCCGGTCAGCGCAAAGCCCGCCATCACCTCGGCGCCCAGACTGGTGTGGCCGCCCACCAGATCGGCCCCCGCCTCGCGCAGGGCCTGCGCCGCGGCGGCCAGGAATTCGGTGGCAAAGCGCTGCGCCAGCGGCTCGGCCATGCGCGGCAGGGTCAGTTGCGCCAGCGCCGCCTGCGGCTGCCCCCCGGCGGCCCAGATATCGCCCATCGCATGGAGCGCCACCACCCGGCCCAGAAGCCAGGGGTCTTCGGTAAAGGCGCGGATGTGGTCGGTGGTGAAAAGCTGCACCCCCGCGCCATGGGCCAGCACCGCCGCATCGCCGCCCGCGCCCAGCCGCACATCGGCGCGCTGCGGCACCGGCAGGCCCGCCAGCACCGCCCGCAGCGCCCCCGCGCCAAGTTTTCCGCCGCAGCCGCCACAGAGCGGCTTGCCGCCCAGCACCGCCTCGATGCCTTCGGCACGGGCGGCCGGCAGCGGCGGCACCGGCATGGCGGGCAGGTCATGCACCATCGCCATGAACCGCAGGTCGATGCGGTTTTTCCAGCGCCAGAGCCAGGCCCCGTTCAGCGGCAGCCGCCATTTGTCGGCCACCGCCTGTTTCGATCCGGCCGAGATCAGCTTGAGATAGTCGCGCTGCGGGCGGTAGCGGCGCAGCGTGCCTCCCGAGCCCGTGCCTCCCGAGACGGCCGCACGCAGATTGTCAAACAGCACCGGGCCTTCGCGCACCGCATAGACCCCGGCCTTGGGGCGCGGCGCATAGGCCAGATGCGCCACATCCCCCGCCGCAAAGATGCGCGGATCCGAGCTTTGCAGCGTCGGCCCAACGCTGACAAACCCCTCGTGCAGCGCCAGCCCGGTGCCCGCCAGCCAATCGGCCGGGCGGGTGGCGCCGGTGCCCAGGATGAATTGCGCCGCCACCTCCCGGCCGGTGTCGAAGATCAGCCGCCCGGCCTCGACACGGGTGATTCGCGCCGAGGTTTCCAGCCGCACCCCAAGGCGGCGGCAATGGCCCAGAAGCGCGCGTCGCGCCCCCGCCCCGATCAGCGTCAGGGCCTCGGGCGCGGCCTCATAGACCACCACCTCGGCGCCGGGAAGGCGGTGACGAAAGGCCAGCGCCAGCTCGACCCCGGCAACGCCGCCACCGATCACCGCCACCTGCGCGCCGGGCGGGGCGCTGGCGCAAAACGCCTCCCAGGCATCGGCAAAATCATCCAGCGGCTTGACCGGCACGGCATGTTCGGCAAAGCCCGGTATCTCGGGCATATGCGCGGTGATGCCGGTGTCGATCGAGGCGATGTCATAGGAAATCGGCGCCCGCCCCGGCACATGCACCTGCCCGGCGGCGCGGTCGATATGGCTTGCCGCGCCCAGAATCAGCCGCGCCCCGGCGTGGCGGGCCAGCCGCACCAGATCGAGTTGCAGCGCCGCACGCGGGTAATGGCCGGCAATATGGCCCGGCAGCATTCCCGAATAGGCGGCGGTGGGCAGCGGGTTGATGACGCTCAGCCGCACCCCCGGCAAGGGGTTCATCCCCCACATCCGCAGCACGAGCGCATGGGCGTGGCCGCCGCCCACCAGAACAATGTCGCGGGTCAGGGGCAGGGGGGCGTCGTGCATGGAAACTCCTTTGCCGCAATCGGGCGGCGGGGGGGGGGCGGTGCGGCCGGCAACGGGGCGCCTCGCGGCTGCCCGCGTTGGCCGGTTGGCGCCGGGCGGCTGGTTGGCGCCGAGCTTTTGCAGCAGTGCTACCCCTTCGCAAGGGCCGCGCCAACCGCCATCTTGCCGCGCCTCGCCGCCCCCGCGCCCCGGCAGGCAGGGTGGCAGCGGCAGGGCGGGGGGCAGCGGCAGGGCGGGCCGAAGGCCCCCCGGCGGTGGCCACGCGCCGCCGGGGCGTTGCCCCAGATGCCCGCCCCAGGGGCCCGCCCCAGCGGCCTGTTCCTGCCCCGCAGGCAAGCCGCTGGCGCCGTTTTCCCGCTTGACGCCCCCGGCGCCTTGGCATAGCTAACCGCCAGTGGCTAGGTAGCTCAGCTGGTTAGAGCACATGACTCATAATCATGGGGTCGGGGGTTCGAGTCCCCCCCTCGCCACCATTTCTCCCACTCTCAGGCCATCAGATCATAGGTGGCCGCGCCGATCTGCAGCCAGATATGGTCC
>CAZPWV010000149.1:0-5858 GCA_964590825.1 uncultured Rhodobacter sp.
TGCGGCTCGTTCTTGAGAGATTCCAGGGTCTGGCGCAGGGCGCGGCGATCCAGCTTGCCATTGCGGTTATGCGGCAGTTCGGCAAGCCGGTGCAGCAGGCGGGGTTGTTTGTAACGCGCCAGATGGGCCTTGGCATGGGCCTGCAACGCCTCGGGCTTGGCCGGGCCGGTATAGGCGAGCGCGATCACCGTGGCCTCGGGCGAAACGCGGATCTCGAGCGCGGCCACCACGCCGGCACCGGGGCAGGCGGCCATTGCCGTCTCGACCTCGCGCGGGGCGACGCGAAAACCGCCCGCATTCATCAGATCATCCGCGCGCCCCTCATAGGCAATCGCGCCTTGCTGGCTCATCTGCACCCGGTCGCCGGTGCGAAACCACTGCCCATCGGGGGTAAAGCGGGCCTGGGTCTCGGCTTCGGCGCCGCAATAGCCCAGAAACAGGCCGGGGTCGGTGTGATGCACGGCCAGTTCACCCGATGTGCCGCGCGGCACCGGCTGGCCCTTTGGGTCGAGCACGGCAATCCGGCGCCCAGGCTGCGGCCAGCCCATCGCGCCTTCGGGGGCGGGATGGCTGGGGCTGGCGGAAATGAAGGTCGAGCATTCCGACATGCCAAGCGCCTCGTAGATCGGCTTGCCGGTGGCACGCGTCCAATGCGCAAGGGTCAGCGCAGGCAGGGCCTCACCAGCGCTGAGCCCATGCCGCAGGCGCGGTAGGTCGAGGCTTGGGAATTGTCTCAACATCTGCCTGTAAACACCTGGAGCAGCGGCAAAAATTGTTGCATCGAAGCGTTTGAGCAGCAGCGCCAGCGCGGCAGGTTCAACCCCCGGCGCGGGGATCAGCGCGGTGGCGCCCAAGGTCCAGGGGTCCATCAGCCCGGTGCCAAGCGTGTAGGTCCAATTGAAGGCCCCGGCGTGCAGCAGCCGGTCCGAGGTCTCCAGCCCATACCAGCCCTGATGCATCATCTGCCGCGCCCAGATCGCCCGGTGCCCATGCATCACCGCACGCGGAAACCCCGAACTGCCCGAGGTGAAGACGATATAGGCCAGCCGGTCGGGGCTGCCCAGATCATAGGCGCAGGGCGGCAGGGCCTCGAAGCGGCGCAGATCGGCCTCGGACAGGACCGGCAGATCGCCCTCGGGCAGGGCCACCCCGGCGCCAGCGATGATTGCGGCGGGTGCGACCTGCGCCGCCATCGCGGTGATTTCGCCAGCGGTCAGCGCCGCCGATGTCGGCACCGGCACCAGCCCGGCAGCGATTGCCCCCAGAAACGCCACCGGAAATTCGGGCGTATTGCCCAGCCGCAGCAACACCCGCGCCCCCGGTTGCAGCCCGGCAGCCAGCAGCCCCGTTCCCGCGCCGCGCACCGCAGCGGCCAACCGGGCATAAGACCACCGCTCTGCCCCTTTTGCACTGAGGATCTGCAGCGCCGATTTTTCCGCCAGCCTGTCGGCATGGGCCAGAACATGCGCCGCCATATTGAAGGCGGCGGGGGGCGGGGCAAGCGGCGCAGAAGCATGGACAGAGATCATTCCCCCTGCTACGCCGCGCCAAAACCTGATGCAAGCCGGGGGCCGCAATGGGCGAGATCGAACAGGCGAAGATCATCCGCATCGCGCGTGAAAGCGGCGAGGAGATCACGCCCGAGCCGGTGGACCTGGCGGTGCGGGTGCGCGAATTACGCCGCGCCAGGGGCTGGACGCTGGAACAGGCTGCCGCTGCCATCGGCCTGGCGCGCTCGACGCTGTCGAAAATCGAGAACGGCCAGATGTCGCCCACCTATGAGGCGTTGAAGAAACTGGCCGAAGGGCTGGAGATTTCGGTGCCGCAACTGTTCACGCCGCCGGTCAAGGGGCAGGTGACGGGGCGCATGGCGGTGACCAAGGCCGGCGAGGGGGTGGCCCATATCACCACCACCTATGAACATGAATTGCTGGCCCAACCGATCTTGCGCAAGTCGATGCTGCCCTATCGCGCCCGCATCCGCGCCCGCAGCTTTGACGAGTTCCACGGCTGGGTGCGCCATGACGGTGAGGAATTCCTGTTCGTGCTGACCGGAATCCTGCGCCTTTACACCGAGTTTTATGCGCCGGTCGAATTGCGCCGGGGCGACAGCGCCTATTACGATGCCTCGATGGGGCACAATCTGGTCTCGGTCAGCCCCGAGGATGCCACCGTGCTTTGGGTGACCTCGCTGCAGTGACCGGCCAGGGGGGCGCGCCGCCCCGGCTCAGCTGTCGTCGCCGAAATGCTTGTCGTCGTCATATTCGTCTTCGCCCTCGGCAACGTATTTCTGGCTCAGGGCGATGGAATGGTTGTCGTGGCGCGGGTCCATCACCACATCGGCGGGCAATTCCCCCGCCAGCCATTCGCGGATCTCGGCGCGCACTTCTTCGGGTTCCTGGCCGGTGAGATCGGCAAGATAGCCGATGAAGGCGCGCTGGTCGCCATCGATCTCGTCAAGCTCGGCCTCGTCGGCATCGGCCCAGCGTTCGAGGATGGCCTCGTAAAAGGCGGGCCAGTTTTCCTGCACATGGTGCCATTTCATCGGGGCACTCCTCTTTGAAAAGCCACGAGGGCAACGAACCTTACACGGCAAGGGGCAGCGAAATCTTGCGCCGCAAACCTCGGCCTGCAAAGCAGAATTTCAGGGCAATGCAAGGCAAAGCCCCGGCGTCGGCCCCGGTGCACGACGGCGCACGACGGGGGGGGGAGGCGGCTCAGAGCCAGCTTTGCACCCTGCGCGCCCCGCCCGAGACGTCTTCGCCCACGCCGGCGACCGTATTGCACCCCGCCAATGCCGCCGAAAGGGCGACGAGAAGGATCAGCGTCTTCATTTCTCTGCCTCATACCACCAGGCATCGGGCGTCACGCCCGGCCAGTCTCCATATAAAGGAAGGTTTTGGGGAATGTGAAGTTCCCGCCGATGCGCAACCCGCGAGACCGGCGAAAACCAGACCGGAATGACATAACGCCCCGCCGTCAGGATACGGTCGAGCGCCTGCACGGCGGCGGTAAATTCGGCGGGGTCGCGCGCTTCGAGCATGGCGGCAATCATCGCCTCGGCGGCGGGCGAATTCACGCCCATCAGGTTGCGCGATCCGGGCTCGGCGCCGTTTTTCGCGCCCCAGTAAAGGTATTGCTCGTTGCCGGGCGAAAGCGAGGTGGCCACCCAGATCCAGGTCATGTCAAAGTCGTAATTGGTCTTGCGGGCCTGATATTGCGCATCATCCACCACGGTGACGGTCGGAAAGATGCCCAAGGGGCGCAGCGCCTCGACATAGATATCGACCACCGCCTGGGTCTCGTTTGTGCCCTGTTGCAGCACGATCTCGAAGGTGAACGGGGCGCCTTGGGCATTGCGCAGCACGCCATCATCGGCCGCAGTCCAGCCCGCCTCGGCCAGCAGCTTCAGCGCGGCACGGGCATTGCGACGGTTCGACCCCGACCCGTCCGACACCGGCAGGGCATAGCCCTCAAGCGTGCCGGGGGGCAGATCGGCGGCGAAGGGGGCAAGCAGTTCGGCGACGCGGCCGGTGGCGGGGCCGGGCTGCATGGCCAGCGCGGAATTGGCGAAATAGGAGGTGATCCGGGGTTCGGCCCCGGCGTTGAGCGTGGCGGAGATGAAATCGAAGTCGAACACCAGCAGCATGGCCTCGCGCACGCGCCAGTCGGCAAACAGCGGCTTGCGGGTGTTCATCACCAGCCCCTTGATGCCCGAGGGCACATGATGGGGAATTTCCGCCTTGGTCACCTGCCCCTGGGTGACGGCGGGAAAGCCGTAATCCCCGGCCCAGCGGGCGGCATTCGTCTCGCGGTAGAGGTCGATCTCGCCGCCCTTGAACGCCTCGAAGACCACGCCCGAATCGCCAAAGTAATCCCAGCGCAGGGTGTCGAAATTGTGCAGCCCCCTGGTGACCGGCAGATCCGCTGCCCACCAGTCGGGGTTGCGCGCCAGCGTGAGGGCGCGGCCCATATCGACGGTTTCAACCCGGTAGGGCCCCGATCCGATCGGCACCATCTGCGTTTCGCTGGCGAAATCCTTGCCCTGCCATTGCGCCTTTTTCAGCACCGGACGCAGCCCCATCAGCAGCGCCAGTTCGCGGTTCTGTTCGGAAAACGTGATGCGCAGGCTCTGCGGGCCGGTTTGCGCGATCCCGGCCACCTTCGTCCAGGCGTTGCGGTAGCGCGGCGCGCCCTGGGTGCCGAGCGTTTCGAAAGACCAGATCACATCCGCAACGGTAACCGGGCTGCCATCGGAAAACCGCGCCCCCTCGCGCAGGGTGAATTCGACCCAGGAGCGGCTTTCATCGGTCTCGACGCTCTCGGCCAGCAGCCCGTAAAGCGTGAAGGGCTCGTCAAGGCTGCGGGCCATCAGCGATTCGGTCACATAGGCGGAAATGCCCTGGGCGGGGCGGCCTTGCAGGATCCAGGGGTTGAGCGAATCGAAACTGCCCGATTCGCCCTGACGAATCTGTCCGCCCTTGGGGGCATCGGGGTTGGCATAGGGCAGATGGGTGAAACCGGCGGGCAGGGCAGGGCGGCCATACATGGCAATGCCATGGGCAGGCTCTGCCCGCAGCGGCAGCCCAAGAAAAACAGGGGTCAGGGCCAGGCAGAGCACCCCGAAAACCCGGAAAAACACCGATGCCCGCATCGCAACAATCCCCCATCTGGCTGTTTTTACTGGGGCCAAGCTATCGTGCCGGCGCGGGGGGCGCAAACTTTTCCCTTGGAAGCGGCGCCAAGCAGGCTTATAAAGAACTCACTGCTCGATAGGTTTCTTGCCTGTATGAAACCTGCCTCATGACTTGACGCCCGCCTTGTGCGGGCGTCTTTTTTTTGCCCTTCGCCCGTGCGGCATGGACCTTGGCACCGGCTTCGCTAAGCTGGCGCAAATTCAGCATTAGGGGGCAGCATGAGCCTGACGGGAAAAACCGCCATCATCACCGGGTCGAACTCGGGCATTGGTCTGGGCGTGGCGCGGGAATTGGCGCGGGCAGGGGCGGATGTGGTGCTCAATTCCTTTACCGACAGCGCCGAAGATCACGCGCTGGCGCCCAGCCTTGCGGCCGAGTTCGGGGTGGCGGCGCGGTATATCCGGGCCGACATGTCGAAAGGGGCCGACTGCCGGGCGCTGGTGGCGCAGGCGGGGCGCTGCGACATTCTGGTCAACAACGCCGGCATCCAGCATGTCGCCCCGGTCGATGAATTTCCGGTCGAGAAATGGGATGCGATCATCGCCATCAACCTCTCCTCGGCTTTTCACACCACGGCGGCGGCGCTGCCGCTGATGCGGGCTGCCGGCTGGGGGCGGGTGGTCAATATTGCGTCCGCGCATGGGCTGACCGCCTCGCCCTTCAAATCGGCCTATATCGCGGCCAAGCATGGCGTGGTCGGGCTGACCAAAACCGTGGCGCTGGAAACGGCGGAAGAGCCGATCACCTGCAACGCCATTTGCCCCGGCTATGTGCTGACGCCTCTGGTCGAGGCGCAGATCCCCGATCAGATGAAGGTGCACGGGATGGACCGCGAAACGGTGATCCGCGAGGTGATGCTGACACGCCAGCCCTCGCGGCAGTTCGCCACGGTCGAGCAACTGGGCGGCACCACGGTATTCTTGTGCTCGGACGCCGCCGCGCAGATCACCGGCACGACGATTTCGGTGGATGGCGGCTGGACGGCGCTTTGAGGCGGGCGGATGGGGGCATTGCCCCCCGGCCATCTGGCCCTTTCGGGGTTACTTTTTGGCCGCTTCGTCTTTCTTGCCATTGGGATAGACAAGCCCCGCCGAGATGATGAGCTTGGCCGCATCTTCCACCGACATCTCCAGATAGGTGATCTGGCTCTCCGGCACGAAG
>CAZPWV010000150.1:0-3549 GCA_964590825.1 uncultured Rhodobacter sp.
AGCTTCGGCTTTGGCGATCCGAACTCGACCTCGGGCTATCTGATCCCTTCGGTGGAAATTCCCGCCTCGACCCCCGAGATCAAGCGCGAAGACCTGGCCGATGGCGCCTCGGGCTATTTCTCCACCGTCAAATTCACCGGCGGGCATGAACAGACCATCGTTGCCGTGGCCAATGGCGATATCGATGCCGGCGTTACCTGGGCCGACGGGCAGGGCGCCTGGGAAGACGGCTACAACTCGGGGGCGCTGCGCAAGGCGGTCGATGCCGGGCTGGTGGACATGAACAACCTCGTCGAAATCTGGAAGTCGAAGCCCATTCCCGAGGGTCCGGTGGTGCTGCGCCGCGCGTTGCCGGCCGATGTGAAAGACAAGATGATCGCGCTGGTGCAGGGGCTGCACGCCAAAGATGCCGATTGCGCCTATGGCGTGGCGGCGGGCGAGACCGCGGGATTCAGCCCGATCACCCATGACTTCTACGAATCGATCGTCGAAGTGCGCCGCCAGCAGCAGGCGAACTGATCGCAGCATCGGGGGCAGGGGCCTGCGGGCCCCTGCCTGTTTCGGAAAGGCACCCCATGGCGCATAGCCTCTCTTTGCCCGCCGAGGGCGACTATCTGGCGCTGGTGCGCCGCAAGCGGCTTTACGGCGGTATTCTGGCAACGATCTTCGTCGTGCTGATGGCCTCGGGTTACCACACCGCCGATGCGCGCAATGCCGGCGGATTTTTCGACGGGCTGGTGCATCTGTTCGACTTTCCCGGCGAGATCCTGTCGGAGGCCCTGCGCGACTGGCGCAACCTGCCGGGGTTCTTTGCGCAATTCCTGCCCTCGCTGGTGGAAACGCTGAACATCGCCGCCGTTTCCACCTTGCTGGGGGCTTTGGCGGCGGCGGTGCTGGCGCTGCTCTCCACCCGTGGCCTTGCGCTCTGGCCGCGCGGCATCGTGGTGTTTCGCCGCGCCATGGATCTGCTGCGTGCGATCCCCGAAATTGTCGTGGCGCTGGTTCTGATTTTCCTGCTGGGTATCGGCCCGGTGCCGGCGATGGTGGCGATTGCGCTGCACACCGCCGGGGCGCTGGGCAAGCTGTTTTCCGAAGTGGCGGAGAATGCCGATCTCAAGCCCGTCGAGGGGCTGGCCTCGACCGGGGCCACCTGGCTGCAGCGGGTCTGGTTCGGCATCGGCCCGCAGGTGGCGCCGAACTGGTCCTCCTATGCGCTGTTGCGGTTCGAAATCAACATCCGGGCCTCGGCGATCCTGGGCTTTGTCGGTGCCGGCGGGATTGGCTACGACCTGAAGACCGCGCTGCAATGGGGGCAGGGCAAGTACGATCAGGTGGTGGCGATCTTCCTGTTGCTGTTCGTGACCATCGTGATCGTCGATCACATCTCTGACCGGGCCCGCTCGCGGCTGGTCAAAGGGGGGAACCGCGCATGAGCATGAGCCTGGAACCGGGTGCCGTGGCGGCGCCGTTGCGGCCGGAGCTGCTGTCTGCGGTGCGCCGCGATTTTGCGCGGCGCAAGGTGCGGATGCTGGCCTTGCCGCTGCTGCTTGTCGCCTATTTGTGCTATGTTTTCATCGCCTTCGACGTGGCGAGCATTGCCGGCCGGCTGCGGCCGGAGAATGCGCTGACCCTGTTGGGCGATTTCTGGAGCTACAAGACCCATGTTGTCCACGATGCCCGCAGCGGCGCGCTGAGCGTGGCGATCGAGGGCGAGGCCAAGGGGCGCTATCGGGCCGGGACCGGCCCCGACTGGGTGCGGTTCGGCGCCGAAACGGTGATCGATCTGCCCGGCGGCTCGCGTGTCATCTATGCCGGCGATACGGTGCAGATCGACCGGGCGGGCTATGGCCGCATCGGGCTGCACCGCGCCGGCGGCAAGATTGCGGTGCAACTGCCCGAGGGGGCGGCGCTGCCCGGCTGGATCTCGGCCTCGGACAAGCGGGTGGCGATCTCGGCGCCGTGGTGGCGCGTTTCGATGACCCCCAGCCGCACCGAAACGCTGCGCTATCAACCGGGATGGGAGCTGTTCTTTTTTACCCTCGACAGCCCCTTTCATGGCAAGTCACTGGCGCAACTGGCGGGGCTTGCGGCTCTGGAGCCGCGGCTCGACCCGGCGCAAAGCAACCTTCGGGCGATGGCGCAGGCGGTCTGGACAAACCGGGTCTGGCACCATGGCGAAGTGATCTGGGCGATGGGGGAAACCCTGCTGATGGCCTTTTTGGGCACGATGACGGCGGCGCTTCTGGCCTTTCCGCTGGCCTTTCTGGCGGCGGCCAATTTTGCCCCCACGCGGCTGGCGCGGCTGGCGCTGCGGCGGTTCTTCGACTTTCTGCGCGGGGTCGATGGGCTGATCTGGACGGTCTTGCTGAGCCGCGCCTATGGGCCGGGGCCGCTGACCGGGGCTTTGGCGATCTTTCTGACCGACACCGGCAGCTTTGGCAAAACCTTCTCCGAGGCGCTGGAAAACATCGATGGCAAACAGCTTGAGGGCGTCGCCTCGACCGGGGCGAATGCGGTGCAGCGGGCACGGTTCGGCGTGGTGCCGCAGGTGGCGCCGGTGATCCTCAGCCAGGTGCTTTACTATCTCGAGTCCAACACCCGCTCGGCCACGATCATCGGCGCCATCGTCGGCGGCGGGATCGGGCTGCTGCTGACGCAGGCGATCCTGACCCAGAAAGACTGGGAAGAGGTCAGCTATTACATCGTGCTGATCGTGGCGATGGTGATGGCGATGGACAGTTTTTCCGGCTGGCTGCGGCGGCGCTTCATCAAAGGATAGATCATGGCGAAACTGCATCCGGTCGAACCGCTCATTCATCCCGATTGCGAGATCGTCGGCAGCCGTTTTGGCGCCTGGGTCGAGATCGGGCGGGGGGCGCGGGTGATCCAGTCAGAGTTCGGCGATTACGCCTATTGCGACCGGCTGGCCGATATTGCCAATACGACGGTGGGCAAATTCGCCAATCTTGCCGCGATGTGCCGCATCGGCCCCACCGATCACCCGTGGCGTAATGCCGCGCAACATCATTTCCTCTATCGCTCCAGCTATTACTGGGAGGATGCCCGCGATGACGCGGGCTTTTTCGCGGCGCGTGCGGCGCGGCGCACGGTGCTTGGCCCCGATTGCTGGGTCGGCCATGGTGCGGTCATCAAACCCGAGGTCACGCTGGGCGCGGGGGCCGTTGTCGCCTCGGGCGCGGTGGTGACAAAGGATGTCGCCCCCTTCATGATTGTTGCGGGTTGCCCGGCCCGGCCGCTGCGGATGCGGTTTCCCGAACCGGTGGCGGCGCGGTTGCTGGCGACGGCCTGGTGGGACTGGAGCCACGAAACCCTGCGCGCCCGGCTGGACGATTTCCGCGCCCTGCCGGCCGAGGAATTCCTAGAAAAATACGAGAGCGAATAATTCGGCGGCGAATGATACGGCGGCGCTTTGGCTAGCCGTCGTCGGGGGTGACCGTCAGCGCCACCCGCTCGCCGACGAACCAGGTCACGCCATATTCCACCGGCTGGCCCGCGGCATCGACATTCACCGCTTCGGTGCGCAACAGC
>CAZPWV010000150.1:3559-5844 GCA_964590825.1 uncultured Rhodobacter sp.
GTCCGCACCGGGACGCCCCTTGTTTATTGTCAGTTTGCTGACATCAGGCCTGCAAATCCTTGAGCTTCACCACGCGGGCATTCGGCAGCGGATTTTCGCTGGCCCCGGCCCAGCGCAACAGCGCCGTGCCTTCGGCCACCCGCAAAAGCCCGGCACGGGGGCCATGCGCCAGCTTGGCGGTGATCCGCGTCGAGGCGCGGGTGTAATCGGCCAGCCCGGCCTCGGCCAGCGCGGCGGTGACCGAGGCCAGCCGCGCCAGACGTTCGGGCAGATCGGCAAAACGCTCTGCCGGAAAGGCCGAGCGGAACTGTGCCAGCGGCAGCCCGTCGGCCAGCGACAGCCCCTCGAAGAGATGCACCCGCGTCACCCCCAGCGCGGCGCTTTCGGCGGCGCTGGCGGGGCGGGTCTCGATGCGCAACACCTCGCGCGAGGGGCTGCGGCCCGAGGCGGCGACGTTTTGCTGAAACCGCACCCGCCGGCCCAGCGGGTATTCGGCGCGCGGCGCTGCGGCCACAAAGACCCCCGCGCCGCGCCGCGCCAGCACCAGGCCGTCGGCCGCCAGCGCCGCCAGCCCCTGCCGCACGGTGTGGCGGTTGACCCCGAACCGCGCCGCCAGCGCCGCCTCGGAGGGCAGCCGCGCGGCGGGTGGATAGAGGCCCTCGGCAATCTCGGCGCGCAGGAGCGCGGCAATCGTGGACCAGATCGGATCGCGTCTTGTCATGAAAACTTCACTGGTGGCCTTGCGGATTTGCCCGCATAACTTGTCTAGTTGTATAGAGGTCTAGACAAATCCGCAAGATGTCCATCTTCCCCGCCCCGCCCGACTCTGCATCCGACTCTGCATCCAACTCTGCGCCCAACTCTGCGCCCGAACCGCTGGTCGCCGCGCCGCGCCCCGAAACGGCCCCCAATCTGGCGCCTCTGGGCCAGACCGCCGCACGGCAGGCCCGCATGGGGCTGCTGGCGCGGGCCTGCCCCCGGCAGCTCGCCGCGCTCATGCCGGTGCTGGTGCCGCATGTGTTCCTGCGCCCGCCCGAACTGGGCGCGGTGATGGTGCGCGGGCGGATCGGTGCGGTCGGCGCACCGTTCAATCTGGGGGAAATGACGGTGACGCGGGTGGCGCTGCGGCTGGCCGATGGCCGCGTCGGGCATGGCTATGTGCAGGGCCGCGACCGCGACCATGCCATCCGTGCCGCGCTTGTCGATGCGCTGATGCAGGGCGCCGAGGCCGCGCAGATCGAGGACGACGTGCTGGCACCGCTTTGCGCCGACAGGGCCGAGCGGGCCCGGAGCCGCGCCGAAAAGGCGGCGGCAACGAAGGTTGAATTCTTCACCATGGTGCGGGGAGAAGATTGATGGATCAGGCCGAAATTCTGGCCGGGGGCTTTGCCCGGACCGCACCCGATGCCGCAAGGGCCTTTCGCGCCTGTCTGGAGGCGATGGCCCGGCCCGGACGGGTGTTTGCCCTGGCCGGTGCCGCCCCGCCTGCGCCGCTGTCGCCGGCGGCGGGGGCTTTGCTTTTGACCCTCGTCGATGACACCACCGGGCTGTTCCTGGCGCCCTCGCATGACAATGCGGCGGTGCGGGCCTGGCTGGCCTTTCATTGCGGCGCCCCGCTCGTTGCGCCCGAGGCGGCGGTTTTCGCGCTGGGCCGCTGGGAGGCACTGCCGCTGGGCCGTTTTGCGCCGGGAACCCCCGAATACCCCGACCGCTCGGTCACGCTGATTGTCGAGGTCGAGGCCCTTGCCCCCGCCAATGCCCGCCTCACCGGCCCCGGCATCGAGACCGAGCAAGCCGCGCGCCTGCCCGAGATCGTGGCCTTCGCGGCCAACCATGCCCGCTTTCCGCTGGGCTTTGACAGCTTCTTTTGCGCCGGGGACGAGGTTTCGGCCCTGCCGCGCTCTGCCCGTGTGGAGGTGCTCTGATGTATGTGGCAACCAAGGGCGGCGAGCGGGCGATTGATGCTGCCCATGCCTGGCTGGCCGAGGCGCGGCGCGGCGATACGGCCCTGCCGGCGCTCACGGTGGCGCAGATCCGCGAACAGATGGCGCTTGCGGTCAACCGGGTGATGGCCGAGGGCTCGCTTTATGATCCCGATCTGGCGGCGCTGGCGATCAAGCAGGCGCGGGGCGATCTGATCGAGGCGGTGTTCCTGATCCGCGCCTATCGCACCACCTTGCCGCGCCTTGGCGGTTCGAAACCCGTCGATACCGGGGCGATGGCGGTGATCCGCCGGGTCTCGGCCACGTTCAAGGATGTGCCGGGGGGGCAGGTGCTGGGGCCGA
>CAZPWV010000151.1:0-5779 GCA_964590825.1 uncultured Rhodobacter sp.
CCGTCACATGCAGCGCAAGGTTCACCTTGGCGGGGGCAAAGACCTCAATTTCCGGCATTGTCGGGGTGCAGCGGCGCCGCGCCCTCCGCCGCCAGAACCGCATCAAGCCCAAGGTCGAGCTTGCGCCGCACCCGGTCCAGATCCAGATCATCCGCCGGACCAAAATTCAGCGCCCGCCGCCATTGAAAATCGGCCTCGCGCTTGCGCCCCGCCGCCCAGTAGACATCACCCAGATGGTCATTGAGCAGCGGATCGGTGGGCAAAAGTTCAACCGCGCGTTCCATCTGCACCACGGCTTCGCCATAGCGGCCCAGTCGGTAGAAAGCCCAGCCAAGGCTGTCGGTGATATAGCCGTCATCCGGGCGGCCCGCGACGGCCTTTTCGATCATCTGCAGCGCCTCATCGAGGTTTTGCCGTTTCTCGACATAGGAATAGCCAAGGTAGTTCAGCACCGCCGGCTGGTCGGGGTTGAGCCGCAGCGCCTCGCGAAAGCCGGCCTCGGCCGCGCTCCACTTGCCCGAGCGTTCCTGTGCGATCGCACGGGCATACCACAGGCTCCAGTCACTCGGGCGCGGCGTGCCGGTCAGCTCGATGGCCTTGTCATAGGCCGCCGCCGCCTCGCCATAGCGTTCCTCGCGGCGCAGATTGTCGGCCAGCGCCGACCAGACACCGGGCAGCGTGGCATGGGTGCGGGTGAGTTGCTCCAGCACCTCGATGGCGGCATCGGAACGGCCCGCCGCCACCATCGCCTCGGCCCGGCCAAGCTCTGCCGCGTGAAAGGCCGGGCTTTCGGGGCCGATCTGCGCATAGGCCGCAATCGCCAGTTCAAACTGTTCCTCGGCCTCCAGCACCGCCGCCGTCAGCAGCGCCGCATCGGCATGATCGGGGCGCAGCCACAGCGCCAGCCGGGTATGCAGCAGCGCAAAACTGGAGGGGGCATCGGCGCTCAGCGCCTGCCCGACGGTATAGAACATCTCGGCTGCGCCCTCACGCGCCGACCCGATCATGGTAAAGGCGAGCGCCTCGCCCGCGTTCAACCGGTCGCGGATCGCCGCCAGTTCCGGGTCGAGCACGCTGCCAAAGGACTGTTCCAGCAGCGCCACCGCATCGGGGTTGCGCTCAAGCTGTGACAGGATCTGCACATGCGCCAGAACCCCCCGCCTCGTGCCGCTGAAGATATCGCCAAAAGGCCCGGAAAAGATTGCCTCGGCGCCCTCGAAATCGCCGACCATCGCCAGCGACAGGGCTTTTTGATAGCCCGAAAACCCCTCGAGCCCCGGCGTCTGGGCAAGCTCGTCAAAGGCCCGCGTTGCCTCGCTCATCTGGCCCTGACCCACGAAGGCCCAGGCCCGATAAAGCCCCCCCACCAGCTTTCCGGCATCGGCACCACGATCCAGAAGCGCCGTGCCTCGGGCAAAATCGCCGGTTTGCGCGGCCTCGGCCAGATGGACCAGAACCGCCACCTGTGGCGGATCCTTGCGATCCACCATCAGCGCGGCAAGCTGTGCGGCCTTGGCCACATCGCCCAGCGCGACATGGGTTATCAGCGCGCTTTCCTGCACCGCGACATCCTCGGGCATGGCCAGCAGAAGGCGGTCGTAATAGGCCACCGCAGCGGCATAATCGCTGCCCGCCGCCGCCGTGCGCGCCGCCAGATAGGCCCCGGCTGTCTCGGCGGCAACCGGGGCAGTCAGCGCGGTGCCCAAAAGCAGAGCCGCAAGCGAGAGACGCAGAAACGAAGTGGCAAACCGCACGGAGGTGTCCTTCCTGTCAGATCTGCGCGAGGGTAGCGGGGCCGGAGCCACAAGGCAATCGGGGGGCGCCATGGCCCCCCGTGCAACACGCCGATGTGAGAGGCTCACATATTCGGGTAATTCGGCCCCTCGCCGCCCTGCGGCGTTGTCCAGGTGATGTTTTGCGACGGATCCTTGATGTCGCAGGTCTTGCAATGCACGCAGTTCTGGAAGTTGATCTGGAACCGCGCCTCCGCCCCCTCGCCGATCACCTCATAGACCCCCGCCGGGCAATAGCGCTGCGCCGGTTCGCCATATTTGGGCAGATTGACCGCCAGCGGAATGGCGGGGTCTTTCAGCCGCAGGTGGCAGGGCTGGCTTTCCTCGTGGTTGGTAAAGGAAAAGGCCACATTGGTCAGCCGGTCAAAGGACAGCACGCCATCGGGCTTCGGATAGTCGATCGGCTTGAAGTTCTTCGCCTCGCCGGTGGCCGCCGCATCCGATTTGCCGTGCCGCAGCGTGCCAAACAGCGAAAACCCGAAAAGCTGGTTGGTCCACATGTCCAGCCCGCCCAGCACCAGCGAGGGGAACATCCCCCATTTCGACCACATCGGCTTGACGTTGCGCACCTTTTTCAGGTCTTTCGCAATCGGCCCCGAGCGCAGATCGGCCTCGTAATCGAGCAGTTCGTCGCCTTCGCGACCCGCCGCAATCGCACGCGCCGCCGCCTCGGCCGCCGCAATGCCCGAGAGCATCGCATTGTGGTTGCCCTTGATGCGCGGCACGTTGACCAGCCCCGCCGCGCAGCCCAAAAGCACCGTGCCCGGCGCGGTCAGCTTGGGGATCGACTGCCAGCCACCTTCGGAAATGGCACGGGCGCCATAGGCCACGCGCTTGCCCCCCGCCAGAAGCTCGGCCACCATCGGGTGATGCTTGAAACGCTGGAATTCCATATAGGGGTAAAGCCAAGGGTTTTCGTAGTTCAGATGCACCACGAAACCGACAAATACCTGATTGTTTTCAAGATGATAGATGAACGATCCGCCGCCGGCATTGCCGCCCAGCGGCCAGCCCATGGTATGGGTGACGGTGCCAAGCCGGTGCTTTTTCGGGTCGATCTCCCAGATTTCCTTCATGCCAAGGCCGAATTTCTGCGCGCAGTGCCCCTTGGACAGATGGAACCGCTCCATCACCTCCTTGGTCAGGCTGCCGCGCACCCCTTCGGCAAGGAAAACGTATTTTCCGCGCAACTCCATGCCCGGTTCATAGTTCGGCCCCGGCGTGCCATCGGCGCCAAGGCCCATCTCGCCCGCCACCACGCCGGCCACCCGTTCGCCCTGCCAGACGATCTGCGAACAGGACATGCCCGGAAAGATCTCCACGCCCAGCGCTTCGGCCTGCTCGGCCATCCAGCGGCAGACATTGGCCATCGAGACGATGTATTTGCCATGGTTCGACATCAGGGGCGGCATCGGCCAGTTCGGAATGCGAATGTCGCCGGCCGGGCCCAGCAGGTGGAAATTGTCGTGCTTGACCTCGGTGGTGATCGGGGCGCCCTGCGCCTTCCAGTCGGGGATCAGCGCATCGAGACCCGAGGCATCCAGCACCGCGCCCGAGAGGATATGCGCCCCCACTTCGGAGCCCTTTTCCAGCACCACCACGCTCAGTTCCGGGTTGATCTGCTTGAGCCGGATCGCCGCCGAAAGCCCCGAAGGCCCCGCCCCCACGATCACCACATCATATTCCATCGACTCGCGTTCGATATTGGTCATCTCGGGCTCGGCCATGCTGGGGCTCCTCTGGCTAGGCGTCGGACATGCTTGGGCCGTGGTAACTTACCTCGCACAACGAAGCAATTGTGACGCAACGGCTTTGCGCAACATTCTTTCGCATCCGCAGAAATGTCGCAACCCGACAGAAGCGGCGATGCATCAGCCGAAATCGCCGCGCATCGCGCCGCAAAATCGCCCATCGGCTTGACGCGGTCTTGACACCGGGGCCGCAACGCGGATTTACCATTGGCGGCAATTACTGCCTGTCAGCTCAATCAAGGGCCTCCATGGAAAAGATACCAATGACGCGCGCCGGGTACGATGTGCTCGACGAGGAATTGAAATCGCTGAAGTCGGTGGAACGTCCCGCCGTCATCAAGGCGATTGCCGAGGCGCGCGAGCATGGCGATTTGTCGGAAAATGCCGAGTATCACGCCGCACGCGAAAAACAGAGCTTCGTCGAGGGGCGGATCAAGGAACTGGAATCGGTGCTCAGCCGCGCCGAGGTGATCGACACGGTCAAGCTCTCGGGCTCGATCAAGTTCGGCGCCACGGTGACGCTGGTCGATGAGGACACCGAGGAAGAGCGCACCTATCAGATCGTGGGCGAGCACGAAGCCGACCTTGAACGCGGGTTGCTCAACATCCGCTCGCCGCTGGCACGGGCGCTGATCGGCAAGGACGAAGGCGACAGTGTCGAAGTGCGCACCCCCGGCGGCGAGCGGTCCTACGAAATCCTGACGGTTCGCTTTCGCTGAGCCGCAATCGCAACCGCCAGGCCAACAGACGAAACCCGAACCCCCAACCCCGAAGCCACAGTGAAGGTGGGCGAGCATGACCGAGCCCGGACCGGAACGGAAGCCCCCCGACCTTGGGGCGATGGCGCGGCCCGCAGTCGAGCCCGCCGCGCGGACCAGCCGCACCGAATGGCTGGCGCTGATCCTCAGCCTGATCTGGCTGGCGATGGTGGCGGGGTTCTGGTTTTTCGTGCCCAAGGCCGATGCCGGCGCCGAAACCGGCCGCGATTCCGCCGCGACGGTGATGACCGTGGTGGGCATCGTGCTGCCGGTGGTGATGATCTGGGTGGCCGCCGTGACCGCCCGCACCGCGCGTGAGATGCGCGCCGAGGCGCAGGCGCTCAAGACCTCGGTCGAGGCGATGCGCTCGGCCTGGCTGAACCAGAGCCAGATCCGCGCCGGCCAGTCGCTGGAGCGCAAGCTTGACGAGGTCGCTCTGGCGGCGCGGCAGGCAGAATCGGCGCTGGCGACCTTTTCCTCGCGCCGCGACGGCACCGCCACCCAGCCCTCGGCCGACCGCAAGGCCGCCTTTGTCGCGCCAAGGACCGGCACCGCCCCCGAGGATCAGCCCGCCCTTGCCCTGGGCACCCCCGCCGAGGATCTGGCACAGCCGGTTTCGGTGGCCGATTTCATCCGTGCGCTGAACTTTCCCGACAATGCCGAGGACAAGGAGGGCTTTCGCGCCCTGCGCCGCGCGCTGGAAGACCGCACCATGGCCAAGCTGATCCGTTCGTCGCAGGATATCCTCAACCTGCTGTCGCAAGACGGCATCTACATGGATGACCTGAAACCCGACCGTGCCCGGCCCGAGCTGTGGCGTCGCTTTGCCAGGGGGGAACGGGGCCGCGAGATTGCCGCGCTGGGAGGCGTGCGCGACCGTTCGTCGCTGGCGCTGAGTGCCGGGCGGATGCGCAACGACACGATCTTTCGCGATGCCGCGCATCATTTTCTGCGCCAGTTCGACCAGAGTTTTTCCGGCTTCGAGCACAATGCCTCGGATCAGGAGGTGGCCGAACTGGCCGAAACCCGCACCGCACGGGCCTTCATGCTGCTGGGCCGGGTTGCCGGAACCTTCGACTGAGGCCGCGCCCCGAAAACATCGCCCAGGCTGACAGGTTGCGGCGGTTTTTCCCCTGTTCGCGGTCATCCATCTGTTGCACTGTGCGCGCAGGGTTCGGGATGGGTCCCGAAGGGCTGTAAAGGAGCATGTCATGGGTTTGTGGAATTTCGTGAAAGACGCCGGCAAGTCGCTGTTCGGTTCGAAAGCCGAGGCGGCCGAGGCGCCGAAGGAAGAGGCGCTGACCGCCGAGCTGAAGGATCTGGGCCTTGACACCAAGGGTGTCGAGCTGAAGGTCGAAGGCGACAAGGTGGTGGTGTCGGGCAAGGCGATCGACGCCGAGACCAAGGAAAAGATCATCCTCGCCGTGGGCAATGTGGGCGGCGTGGCGGCGGTGGAAACCACCGAAGACGACGACAT
>CAZPWV010000152.1:0-4298 GCA_964590825.1 uncultured Rhodobacter sp.
TCTGGCTCGAATCAACCTATGTGCCGCTGCGCGACGCGGTGGGCACTGTGGACAAGGTGACCAAGGTCGTCAATTTCGCCGCCGATGTGACCAGCAAGACGGTGGAGGCGAATCGCACCGAAGCGATGATGACCGCCATTCGCCGTTCGATGGCGGTGATCGAGTTCACCGCCGATGGCGGGATCGTCGATGCCAACGAGGCCTTCTTGCAGGCGACCGGCTACAGCAAGGATGAGATCGTCGGCCAGCACCACCGCATCTTCATGCCCAAGGGAGAGGCCGACAAACCCGCCTACAAGCAGTTCTGGGCCGATCTTCACGCCGGCCAGTTCAAATCCGACGAATTCCTGCGCATCGGCAAGGGCGGACGCGAAATCTGGCTTCGGGCCACCTACAACCCGATCTTTGGCCTTGATGGAAAACTGACCGGCGTGGTGAAATTTGCGCAAGACGTCACCGCCGACAAGCTGACGGCGCTCGATCAGGCCGGGCAGATCGCCGCGCTGCATCGCTCGCAGGCGGTGATCGAGTTTGACATGACCGGCAAGATACTGTTTGCAAACGATAATTTCCTGCACGCTCTGGGCTATGGCCTGCCCGAGATCACCGGCAAGCATCACTCCATGTTCCTGCGCGCCGAAGAGCGTGACAGCGCAGCTTACACGACCTTCTGGCAGGATCTGGGCAAGGGGGTGGCGCAGGTGGCCGAGTTCTGCCGGATCGCCAAATCCGGGACGGAGGTCTGGATTCAGGCCAGCTACAACCCGATTCTGGGCGCCGATGGGCGGCCCTACAAGGTGGTGAAATTCGCCACCGACATCACCGCGCGCAAACGCGCCATTCTGGATTTTCAAGCCGCGATTTCCGCGCTCAGCCAGGGCCGGCTCGATCATCGGCTTGACGCACCGATGACCGCCGAATTCGAAATCCTGCGGCGCAACTACAATGACGCCATTACCCGCATGGCGGAACTGGTCGGCTCGATCCTCGAAAGCGCCCAGGCGATCCGCGGCGAGACGGAAAACCTGTCGAACGCCTCGGCCGAACTTGGTCGGCGCACCGAGACGCAGGCCGCCTCGCTCGAACAGACCGCCGCCGCTGTCAACGAACTGGCCGCATCGGTGGACAGTTCCACCAGCGGGGCGCGCAATGCGGCGGGCGCGGTGTCGAAGGCGCGCAAACGCTCGACCGAAGGGCGCACCGTGGTGGAACAGACGATTGCGGCGATGAACGATATCGCCCGCAGTTCCGAACAGATCTCGCGGATCACCTCGGTGATCGACGATATCGCTTTCCAGACCAACCTCCTTGCGCTCAACGCCGGGGTGGAGGCCGCGCGGGCGGGCGAAACCGGGCGCGGTTTTGCCGTGGTCGCTTCGGAGGTGCGTGCCCTTGCGCAACGCTCGTCCGAGGCCGCGCGCGAGATTGCCGAACTCATCGAAACCTCGGGGCGGCAGGTCAAGCAGGGCGTCGGCCTGGTCAACGAATCGGGGCAGGCGCTGAGCGAGATCGACGTGCTGGTGGGCGAACTCGACGGGCTCGTCCATGCCATAGCAAGCTCGGCGGCGGAACAGGCGATGGGACTGGGCGAAATATCCTCGGCGATGAACCAGCTGGATCAGGTGACCCAGCAGAACGCCGCAATGTTCGAGGAAAGCTCGGCCGCGGTTGCGGTCCTGCGCGATCAGGCCGGGACGCTGGCCGATGAAAGCGCGGTGTTTCAAATCGGCGCAGAAGACCCGGCGCAGATGCGACGGGCCTCCTGAACCGGGTTGCCCCGTCGCAAATGCCCCGCCGCAAATGCCCCGTCGCAAAAGCCGCGCCGCAAAGGCCACCACCGCCAGACCGCCGAACCTCCGATGGGCTTGCACCGCGCCAAGCCGGGCCAAGCCGGGTCCGGTGCCGCACCTTGGCGGGTTGCCAAGACCCGGTAGCGCTGACGAAGGCCGGCAGAAGCGGAAAGCCGCGGGAAACCCTGGCTGCAAGCGGCCCTGAACATGCCGCGCCACCTGTGCGTGTCGCCGGTTCCGTGTCACCTGCCGTGCCTTGGCTGTGTCCTGCCTTGGCTGTGCCGTGCCACCCGCGGCGCCGAGCGGCTGATGCTTGGTGCAAAGCCATGTCGGTGTAACCGCGCCCTTTGGCCATTGCCGCACCGTGCAGTTTCCTCCCCCCTCGCGGCCAGACGCCCAGAACCTGCCGGCAACGACCCAAGTACCGCAGCGGGTGCAGTCTTACTTTTCTCACGCCGCCGCGCCACGCTGCGCCGGATGGACCGTCTTCACCGCACACACCCCTGCACCCAGCGCAACCCTGCCGCTGCGCTGTGCCGCGCGCCGCGCGGGCGGGCCGACCGCCGTCCGGATTGCGCGGCCAGGTCTCGACCCGACCGGTGTCGGTCTGGCTATTTCGGGCGTCGCTCGAACAGAGTGCCCCGCCCGACGCCACATGGCCCGGCTCCCGTCGAAGACAGGCCAGCCCCTCGCCAAGGAGTTGCCGATTGGGCCCGTTCCCCAGACCCCGATCATGGGCCCGCCTGCACTGGGCGCGACCCTGCCGCGCGCGACGCCATGGCGCCGCAGTGCCAGCGGGCGGGCGGGCGCTTGCGGGCGGCCCGCAGCTTCTCCGGCCGCGTTGCGACCGCGTGTCAAACCCCGTTGTCGATCGGCTCGAAGGCCGCGGCTCTGGCCCGGCGCCAGCGCTCGAGATAGCCGAAACGATCCTCCTCCTCGCGCAGCAGGAACCCCTCGGGCATGTAGGGATAAAGCGCGTTGCCCACCACCATGTCGCGCCCCTTTTCCCGCAGCAGCAGGTGATGCGGCAAAAACCCGCCGGGGTGTTCAAGGCCGGCGGCACCTGTCATTTCTGCAAGCGCTTTCAACGTGTTGCGATGAAAATTTGCAACCCGTTCGGCCTTGTCGGGCACCACCAGCGCCCGCGCCCGCAGCGGGTCTTGCGTGGCCACCCCCACCGGGCAACGATTGGTGTGGCAAGCCTGCGCCTGAATGCAGCCGATGGCAAACATGAAGCCGCGCGCCGAATTGGCCCAATCGGCGCCAAGCGCCAGAACCCGCGCAATGTCGAAAGCCGAAATCAGCTTGCCCGAGGCGCCAAGGCGGATCTGCCGGCGCACCCCCGCCCCGCGCAACGTGTTATGGGCAAATGTCAGCCCCTCGATCAGCGGCATCCCCATGTGATTGGCAAATTCCACCGGCGCCGCCCCGGTGCCACCTTCCTTGCCATCGATCACGATGAAATCGGGGGTGACCCCGGTTTCCAGCATCGCCTTGACAATACACATGAATTCGCGTCGATGCCCGATGCAGAGCTTGAACCCCACGGGTTTTCCGCCGGACAATTCCCGCAGTCGTGCGATGAAATGCATCAGTTCAAGCGGCGTTGAAAACGCCGAATGCGCCGCCGGCGAAATGCAATCCTGCCCCGGCCGGACACCCCGCGCCTCGGCAATTTCGGGGCTGACCTTGGCACCGGGCAAGATGCCGCCATGGCCCGGCTTGGCGCCCTGACTGAGCTTGATCTCGATCATCCGCACCTGCGCATCGGCGGCCTGCGCGGCAAAGCGCTCGGGGCTGAACCGCCCCGCCTCGTCGCGACAGCCAAAATACCCCGAGCCGATCTCGTAGATCAGATCGCCGCCCCCGGCGCGATGATGGCAGGAAATCCCGCCCTCGCCGGTATCATGCGCAAACCCGCCCCGCGCCGCGCCACGGTTCAGCGCCTCGATCGCCGCCCCCGAAAGCGCACCGAAACTCATCGCGGAAATGTTGTAGATCGAGGCGTCATAGGGTTGCGTGCAGGCCGGGCCGCCGATCGTCACCCGAAAATCCGGGTTCGCAATCGCACGCGGCCGGATCGAATGGGTCAGCCACTGATAGCCCGCATCGTAAACCCGCATCCGGGTGCCAAAGGGCCGGGCATCTTCAACATTCTTGGCGCGCTGATAGACCAGCGAGCGGTCATCGCGCGAGAATGGTTCTTCGTCGCGGTCACTCTCGATCAGATATTGGCGGATCTCGGGGCGGATCCCCTCGAACAGAAAGCGCATGTGGCCCAGCACCGGATAATTGCGCAAGATCGCATGTCTGGTCTGCGCAAGATCGAAAAGGCCAAGGCCGAAAAGCCCGGCAAAAACCGCCACCGGCCCCCAGGCCCAGGGCGATTGCGGCACAAGGGAAAGCGCCACCACCAGCGCCACCGCGGCGCCGGCCAGCGCCGAAAAGCGCAGATAGGGTTTGACCATTCTGGATCCTCCGCCCGCCTGCTGCGGGTGGCGCCAGCAT
>CAZPWV010000152.1:4308-5752 GCA_964590825.1 uncultured Rhodobacter sp.
GAGGTTTTCTCAAGGAATGGTGAAAACCGTCGGGATTTCGGTCGAAAACGGCCCCAGCGTGTCGAGCGGCTGGAACAGGATACCCTCTGGCGTGGTGTCGAACCGGGCGCGGATGCGAAACACCTCGGCCAGCAGATCGGCGCCGAGAACCGCCGCCGGGGCGCCATCGGCCACCAACCGACCGCGATGCATGACCCAAAGTCTTGTGCAATGGCGCGCCGCAAGCCCCAGATCGTGTAGCGAAGCCACCACCGCCCCGCCCTGCGCGGCGTGTTCGGCAAAGATCCGCATCGTGGCGATCTGCGCCGCCGGATCAAGCCCCGAAATCGGCTCGTCGGCCAGGATGAGCGGCGCCTGCTGCGCCAGGGCACGGGCAATGAGAACCCTGGCCTGCTCGCCGCCCGAAAGCTGCGTGGCGGCGCGGTCGCGGTGCGACTCCAGCCCCATCGTGGCCAGCGCCGCCGCGACGGCGCGCCGCCCCGTGGCACTGCCAAGGTCGTGATGCGGCAAACGGCCCAGCCCCACCACATCTTGAACGCGCATCCCCCAGGCAATTTCGCGCGCTTGCGGCAGCCAGGCGCAGGCCCGCGCGCGCAGGGCGGGCGCAAGGGCGGCCAGCGATGCCTGCCCCTGCGCCGGCAACAGCCCCAACGCGGCGCGCAACAGCGAGGTTTTCCCCGCCCCGTTCGGACCGATCAGCCCGATGAATTCCCCCGGCTGCACCGCGGCATCCAGATTTTCAACCACCGGGCAGGCGCCACGCCGGACGGTGAGGGCAGTCAGCCGCAGCAGGGTCATTGCTCTCTCCCCAGACGGTGGATCAGATGCAGGAAGAATGGCGCCCCCACCAGCGCCGTCAGCACGCCCAGCTTGAGGTCGCGCTCGGGGGCGATCAGCCGACAGGCGATATCGGCGGCGAGCACCATCGCCGCCCCGCCAAGCGCCGAGGCCGGCAGCAGCGCCGAAGGCCGCGCAGCGCAGGCGCGGCGCAAGAGATGCGGCACCACCAGACCGACAAAGCCCACCGCACCCGCCACCGCCGTGGCCGCCCCCACCAGCAGCGCCGTGCCAATAACGATCTGCAACCGCAGGCGGCGCAGCGAAATGCCCATCGCGGCGGCGGCATCTTCGCCCAGCGTCAGGGCGTCGAGGCCCCGGCCCGCGCCAAACAGCACGACCGCGCCGAGCCCAAGGAAGGGCGCGGCGAGTGCCACATGGCTTTGCGCCCGGTCGGCCAGCGAGCCCATCATCCAGAACACGATCTCGGCGGCGGCATAGGGGCTGGGCGCCAGGTTGAGCACCAGTGCCGTCAACGCCCCCGCCAGCGCCGAAATGGCAATCCCCGCAAGGATCAGCGTCAGCGCCCGCTGGCTTGGCCCGGCCAGGATCACGATCACCACCACCGCCACCCCCGCCCCCGACAGCGCCGCCAGCGGCAGGGCCA
>CAZPWV010000153.1:0-5743 GCA_964590825.1 uncultured Rhodobacter sp.
GGACCCGGTGGTGCTGCGCGCAAGCGGCGGAACTGCGCAGGATCTGCTGGCGGTGATGGCGGCGCTGCAGGGCGCGGGGATCACCACGCTGGCGCTGGTGGAGGCTGCCGATGCGCCTTGATCCGCCCCCGCGCCGCGCCCTTGCGGAAAATCTGCTGCCAATGATTAACGTGGTGTTTTTGCTGCTGATCTTTTTCCTGCTGGCGGCGCGGCTGGCGCCGCCCAGCCCCTTTGCGCTGCGCCCGCCGGCGCTTGCCGCCGCAACCTCAAACTCTGCCTCAAACTCTGGTGCAGAACCCGCCGCCGCGCCGGGAAAGCGGCTGGTGCTCTGGCTCTCGGCCGCGGGCGAGATGGCCTATCAGGATTGGCGCGGCGCGGCGGCGTTGCAGGCCCTGGGGGCGGCGCGTCAGGCCTGTGTTGCCGGCGCCGATGCGGTGCCCGATGCGCAAGACTGCGCCCGTCTGACCCTGCGGCTGGATGGCGCCACCCCCGCCGCCAGCCTTTCGGCGCTGTTGCCGCAACTGGCGGAGCTGGGCTTTGGGCGGGTGGCGGTGGTGGCGCGGCAGTCGGCTTTGAGCGATGCGCCGCCCACCGATGCATGGCCCGCCGATGCGCCGCCCACCGATCTGCAGCCCACCGATCTGCAGCGGGGCGGCTGAGATGGTCGGGCCGCGTCCGCCGGGGTTTGCCGTTTTCGTGGTGCTGGCGCTGGCGGCGCATCTTGGGCTGTTTGCGCTTTGGCCGCGGCCGCAGGCGGGCGGGCCGAATGGCGCGGGGGCGGGCGGCGACGGTC
This sequence comes from uncultured Rhodobacter sp., assembly GCA_964590825.1. Classification (GTDB taxonomy): domain Bacteria; phylum Pseudomonadota; class Alphaproteobacteria; order Rhodobacterales; family Rhodobacteraceae; genus Rhodobacter. The sequence continues at coordinate 794 of CAZPWV010000153.1, forward strand.
TGGTGACGCTGGCGCCCTCGGCCGCCGCGCTGGCCGATCTGGTGGCCGAATGGGAGCGCCCGCCCGTGGCCCCCAGCCTTGCCTTGCCACCACCGATGAACCGGCCGATCGCCCCGCCGCTGGCGCCCGAAGCCCCCGCCGCGCCCGAAGCCCCAGCGGTGCCGGCCGCGCCCGAAGCTCTTTCGGCGCCGGAACGGGCGGCGGCGCCCGACATCGCCCTGCCCGCCGCCGCAGAACTGGCCCCGCCGCTGCCCTCGGCCTCGCCCAAGCCCAAACCGGCGGTCACGGCCCCGAAGGTGACGCCCAAAGCCCCGCCCAAAACCCCCGTCAGGGCGGCAAAGCCGAAGCCGGAGGCGGCAGCGAAACGGGTGGCGCCAGCGGTGGCAGGGGCGCAGGCGGCGGGGGCGGGCGGCGGCGGCGCGGCCGGGGTCAAGGGCCGCGCCGCCGAGGGCTCGTTCAGCCCGGCGCAGGTCGAAACCGCGCTGGGGCGCTGGCAAAGCCAGATCAAGACCCGGATCGCACGGGCCATCCGCAAGCCCCGGCTGAGCGAGGGCGCCTTTGTGCTGCGGTTGCAGATCGAGGTGGCGCGCTCGGGGGCGTTGCGCTCGGTGCGGGTCACGCAAAGCACGGGGCTGGCAGAGCTCGACGCCATCGGGGTTGCGGCGGTGCAGCGCGCCGCGCCGTTTCCGGCCGCGCCGAAGGCCCTGGCCGACCCTGCCTATGCCATGGCGGTGCCGATCCGCTTCACCCCCTAGCTCAGATCATGAAATCGACGAACCGGTCCGCGCCCAGCTCTGCCAGCGTGGTCTGCAAGAGCCGCAGCGTGTTGCCCGCCGCATCGGTGATGACCACATCCGCCCCGTCCTGCGCCATGTGATTGGCCAGGAGATCGGCATGGCTTTCGATGCCCTCGGCAATCGGCCCGAGAAAGATCATGTCCAGCCCGGCTTCGAAATCGGCCACCACATCGGCGCCTTCGGTAAAGACGAACGTATCGAGGCCCGACGCGCCCCAAAGCGTATCATTGCCGCCATTGCCGCCCAGCGTGTCAAAGCCGGTGCCGCCGCGCAATTCGTCATTGCCCGCGCCGCCCTCCAGCAGATCGGCGCCATTGCCGCCCAGCAACTGGTCATTGCCGGCGCCGCCGTTGAGCACATCGAGATCATCGCCGCCCAGAAGCGTGTCGCTGTCCGCCCCGCCCAGCAGCGTGTCGTTGCCGGCCTCGCCCTGCACCATGTTGGTGCCATTGCCGCCATCGATCCAGTCGGCGCCGCTGCCGCCAAAGATCGTGTCGCGGCCCTCGCCGCCCTGTGCCAGATCGTCGCCCGCCTCGGCCCAGATCAGGTCATCGCCGGTCTCGCCGGTCAGCATGTCATTGCCGATGCGGCCAAAAAGCGTGTCATTGCCGGCCCCGCCCAAAAGCGTGTCATCGCCCGCCGCGCCCAGGATGCGGTCGGCATTGCCGCCGCCGTTCACCCAGTCGTTGCCGGCACCGGCATTGATCCGGTCGTCGCCAAACCCGCCCAGAATGCTGTCATCGCCGCCACCGCCATCGAGGATGTCATTGCCATTGCCGCCGTCGATGGTGTCGTCGCCGGTAAAGCCAAGGATCACGTCGCCGCCGCCAAGGCCCAGCATCGAGTCATTGCCGGCGGTTCCGGCAAGCCGGTCCACCAGCGCGGAGCCGGTGAATTGCGCCACCAGCGCGTCGATTTCGGCCAGGCTGATCGGCTGATCGGGCAGATAGGGGCCGGAGGTGACGAAATCGCTGAGCGTATAGGTGCTGGCCCAGGCATAGTAATCGCCGATATCGGTGATCGGCGGCACCGGGTCGCCGCCCAGCGGCACCCAGAGGATGATGACCGAGGCGGCACTGGCGAGGCCGGTTTCATCGGCAAAAAGCAGCGTGACCAGCAGAAAATCCGCCCCGAGCGTGACGCCGCCGGGGCCGGGCCATTCCATGTGCATCACCTGCGGCACGGCAGCGCTGGGGGCGACCGCCCAGGGCAGCGCGCCGGCCAGCGCCCCGGTCAGGTCGGTGCCGGTGATCGCGACGCCGTAGCGCAGCGTTACCCCGGCCACCACGGGGGTGGTGTAGTGATAGGAAAATCCCGCCGTCGGTCCGGGCAGATCGAGCGACAGGGCAAAGGGGGTCAGGCTGCGCGGATTGGTGGTGTGATCGACGGCAAAGCCGTTCAGCGTATAGGCGGGCATCGCGGGCTCCGGAAAATGCGGTCAGGTTCGGGTTCGGGGCAGGGGGCGGGGCAGGGGATGGCAGCAAACCGGGCAGGCACGGGAACGGTTGAACGGCTCTGACGGCTGTGGCACGCGCGCTGGGGCCGGGCTTTGGCGGCACCGGGTCGGGCCGGGCTTTGGCACGGCCGCCCGGATGCCCTTTCGGACTGCGGCAGCCTGTCGCAGCCCGCTCAGGTTTAGCGCGGATTTCCGGCCGCTCAAGAAAATTCGCGCGGGCCGCCTGCGCAAGCCAAAGACCCCCGCCGGGGCGGGGGCCGATCTGCCTTGTTTTTCAGCACGAGAGGGCGGGGCCTCAGCGTCCGCGGATGCGTGGATCAAGCGCGTCGCGCAGCCCGTCGCCGATGTAGTTCACGCTGAGCACGGTCAGCGAAATCGCCACACCGGGCAGGATCACCCGCATCGGGTAAAGCTGGATCTGATCGACCGCATCGAACAGAAGCCGCCCCCAGGTGGGGAAGTCGGGCGGAAAGCCGAGGCCCAGAAAGCTGAGCGCCGATTCGGTAATGATCGCCGAGGCGATGCCCAGCGTGGCCGAGACCATGATGGGGCTCATCACATTGGGCAGGATGTGGCGCGCCACCATCCGCCGCGACGGCGTGCCGATCGAGCGCGCCGCCAGCACAAATTCGCGTTCCTTCAGCGCCAGCACCTCGCCGCGCACGATCCGCGCGGTTTGCATCCAGCTTGTGGCGCCGATGGCGGTGACGATCAGCAGGAAAATCCCGCCCTCGGGGCCGAAGCTTTTTGACAGCGGCTCACGGAACAGCGTCACCATCAAGAGCAGCAGCGGCAAGAGCGGCAGCGCCAGGAACATGTCGGTCAGCCGCATCAGCGGGCCTTCGAGACGGCGGAAATACCCCGCCAGCACGCCAATGGTGGTGCCGAGGAAGATCGACAGCGTCATCGCCGTCAGCCCGACCGCGATCGAGACCTTGCCCCCCGCCATCATCCGCGCCAGGAGGTCGCGGCCCAACTGGTCGGTGCCCAAGGGATGCGCGGCGGAAAAGCCCTTGTTGCGGGCGCGCAGGTCCACGAATGTGGGGGCCATGTCCCAAAGCCAGGGGCCGATGACGATCGCCGTCAGAATGGCGATGAAGATCGTCAGCCCGACCAGCGCGCCCTTGTGGGTCTTGAACTGGTCCCAGACATCCCACCACTGGTTGCGCGGCGGGCGGATCTTGTAGGCGGCGGGGGCGGGAGAGGGGGCAGGATTAGTCATAGCGGATCCGCGGGTCGAGGATGCCGTAAAGCAGATCGGCAATCAGGTTGAAGGACACGATCAGGATGGCAAAGATGAAGGTCAGCGTCATCACCATGGGCAGGTCATTGGCATGGATCGACAAGATCAGCTGCTGACCCAGCCCGTTCACCTTGAACACCTGTTCGGTGATGATTGCCCCGCCAAAGATCGAGGGCACACCGAGCGCGATGACGGTGACCACCGGAATAAGCGAGTTCCTGAGCACATGCACCAGCACCACCACCTTTTCGGTCAGCCCCTTGGCGCGGGCGGTGCGCACATAATCCTGGCCGAGGTTGTCGAGCATCGACGAGCGCATGAAACGGCTGATCTGCGCGGCGTTATAAAGCGCCAGCACGGTGACCGGCATCACCATCTGGCGCACCTGCATCCAGAAACTGTCCCAGCCGGTCACCTTCAGCGTGGTGTCATAGACCGAGGGGAACCATTGCAGCTTGACCGCGAAAAGGATGATGAGCACCACCCCGGTGAAGAAGGTGGGCACCGAAAAGCCGATCATCGAGATGAAGGTGCCGATATTGTCGAACCAGGAATATTGCCGATAGGCCGAAACGATGCCGATCGGCACCGCAATCAGCACCCCCAGCAGATAGGCCGAACCGACGACGGTCAAGGTCTGCGGCAGGCGCTGCACGATGATGTCCATCACCGGCTGGCGCGACTGGAAGGAAATCGCGCGGAACATGCCTTCGGAAAACTGCGTGCCGAAGACATAGTCAAACAGATGCAGCGGCTCGACCCAGAAGAACTGCTTGAGCCAGAGCAGATAGCGCACATACCAGGCGGCATCGAGGCCGAGCGCCGAGCGCATCTTGGCCTTGACCTCGGGCGGCACCGTCAGCGGCACTTCGCCCAGCGGGTCGCCGGGGGCGGCCTCCAGCAGCAGGAAGATCACCAAAGAGATGATGAGAAGCGTCGGAATGGCTATCAGCAGCCGTCGCAGGGTGTATTGGAACATCGGCGCCTCGGATCGGGTCTGGGCGGGCAGGGACGGCGCGGAGGGCAGGCCCTCCACGCCGGTGGCCCGGACCCTTGCGGTCCGGGCGGTTCAGGCGTCACTTACTTCATGCGATACCAGTCGGAGGCGTTCCACAATTCGCTGTCCCAGGTGTTCAGAACCACCCCGCCCAGCGTGTTGGAATGCGCCGACAACCGGCCACGATCGACCAGCGGCACAACGGTGAAGCTGTCCTTGGTCAGCATGTCGTTGAGCTTCTTGGCGATTTCCGCGCGTTTTTCGATTTCGCGGGTGGCGCCCAGTTCCTTGACCAGCGCGTCATAGGCCGGGTCGCAGAAGCGGTTGACGTTTTCCCCCTGCCACTGGCTTTCGGGCGAGGGCGCCTTTTCGCAGGTGTATTGCGCCAGATAGGGCTCGGGGTCGGTGCCGTCGAAGTTGTTGGCATACATTTCGACGTCGGCATAGAATTTCTGGA
>CAZPWV010000154.1:0-5737 GCA_964590825.1 uncultured Rhodobacter sp.
CCTTGCCCTTGTCGCAAGCCTTGGCCACCTCGTAGGTGTAGGCGCGGGCGGTGTTCATCGCCACATACATGTCGGCGATTTTCGCCTGCATCAGCTGGAAGTTGCCAATCGGCTGGCCGAATTGCTGGCGTTCTTTGGCATAGGGCACCACCTCGTCGAGGCAGGCCATCATGATGCCGGTGCCGATGCCCGACAGCACCACGCGCTCATAATCGAGCCCCGACATCAGCACCCGCACGCCCTTGCCCTCGAGCCCCAGCACGTTTTCAAACGGCACTTCGCAATCGTCAAAGAAGAGTTGCGCCGTGTTCGAGCCGCGCATCCCCATCTTGTCGAAATGCGGGCTGGTGGAGAAGCCCTTGAAGGATTTCTCGACGATGAAGGCGGTGATGCCCTTGGAGCCGGCCTCGGGGTCGGTTTTGGCGTAAACCACCAAAGTGTCGGCGTCGGGGCCGTTGGTGATCCAGTATTTATGGCCGTTGAGCACATAGTAGCCGTTGCGCTTTTCCGCCCGCAGCTTCATCCCCACCACATCCGAGCCCGCGCCGCTTTCGCTCATGGCGAGCGCGCCCACCTTGGCGCCGGAAACGAGGTCGGGCAGGTATTTCGCCTTTTGCGCGGCAGAGCCGTTCAGCTTGAGCTGGTTCACGCAAAGGTTCGAATGCGCGCCATAGGAGAGCGCAATCGAGGCCGAGACGCGGGCGATTTCCTCGGTCACCACCACATGCGCCAGATAGCCCATGCCCGCCCCGCCAAACTCCTCGCTGACGGTGACACCCAAAAGGCCGAGCGCCCCCATTTCCGCCCAAAGCGCGTTCGGAAAGGCGTTGTCGCGGTCCACCATTGCGGCAATCGGCGCCAGACGGTCGCGTGCCCAGCCCTGAACCATGTCGCGCAAGGCGGCAATATCCTCGCCCAGATCAAAATTCATCGAGCCTGCGAACATCTTCCCCTCCCCGGTTATTGAACGATTGTTCATTTAATGCCGAAGCGGCGATTCGCGTCAAGCCCGGTGGCGGCCGGGGGGACGGGAACCCGAAGCGGCGGGGGCGCTCAGCGGCGCAGTTCGCCGGCCAGAATACGCGCGATGGTGGCGGCATCGGCCACAGAGAAGCTCAGAGGCAGGCGCAGGTCGATCAACCCCGCCAGCACCGCATCGGTGCGCGGCAGGGCCTGCGGCGGGGCGTAGCGCCAACTGTCATGGCGCGAGGTAAAGGCCACCGGCAGGGCGGCGCCGAACCATTTCAGCTCGACCCCGCGCGCAAGGCAAGCCGCCACCAAGGCTTCGATGCGCGCGCCCGCCCAGTCCGGCAGGGTAAACTGAAACGACGAGCCGACAAAACTTTCGGCCTGCGGGCGCGGGATCAGCCGCAGCCCCGGCACCCCGGCAAGCCCGGCCTCAAGCGCGCGGTATAGCATGTTCCAGCGGGCGATGCGGTCGGGCAGCGTGGGGATTTGCCCCCGCAAGATCGCCGCGCGCAGATTGTCCATCCGCCCCGAGACATTGGGCGTGGTCCATTTCAGCGCCTCGAACACCTCGGGGCCGGGCGCGGCGCGGTGGCGGGCATAAAGCATGTAGCTGCCCGAAAGCAGCACCATGCTTGCCGCCAGCTCTGCATCGTCGGTGACGATCAGCCCGCCTTCACCCGAATTCATGTGCTTGTAGGTCTGGGTTGAGTAGCAGCCCACCGCGCCATGGCGCCCCGAGGCCACGCCCGCCCAGCTTGCCCCCATGGTATGGGCGCAATCCTCCACCACCCGCAGCCCGGCGGCATTGGCAATCTCCATCAGCCGGTCCATGTCGCAGATATGGCCGCGCATATGGCTGAGCAGCAAAACCCGCGCCCCGCTGGTGGCGGCCTTGGCGGCCAGATCGTCAAGGTCGATCACCAGATCTTCGGTCACCTCGACAAAGACCGGCACCGCGCCCAAGGCGGCAATCGCACCGGGCACCGGGGCTAGGGTGAAGGCATTGGTCAGCACCGGCTCGCCCGGCGCCACGCCCAGCGCCCGCAGCGCCGCGCCCAGCGCATAGCCGCCCGAGGCAACGGCCAGACAATATTTCGCACCGACGAAAGCGGCAAATTCCTCTTCCAGCAGCGCCACCTCGCCCGCTTCACCCGGCGCGACATTGTAGCGGTGCAGCCGGCCCGAGCGCATCACCTCCACCGCCCGTGCGATGGCCGCCTCGGAAATCGGCTCCTGCTGGGTGAAATTGCCGGAAAACCGCTCTTCGGGATGTGTTTCGGTCATGTTGGCCTGCGCAAGACAAAAAGACCCAGCGGCAGCGCCAGAATCAGCGCCGCGACGAAATAGGCTGCATCGGGGCTTTGCACCGGCGCGGCGGGCGACAGGAACCAGCCGAAAACCTGGGTGAAGAACAAGGTGCCAAGCAGCATCATCAGGTTCGAGACCGCCCCCAGCCCGCCCTGAAGCGCGCCCTGCTCTGCCTCGGGCACGGCACGCGACATCATCGCCGTCAGGGTGGGCTGGGCGAACCCCTCGGGGCCGTGAAACAGCAAGAGCAACAGCACCATGCCGATGCCGCTGGCAAAGCCATACCCCGCCGCCGCCATCATCGCGATGGTCAGCCCCAGCAGCGCCGCCCGGCCCTCGCCGATGCGCGCCACCACCGGGCCGGTCAGCACGCCCTGAAACAGCGCCCAGACCAGGCCAAACCCCGCCAGCGACAGGCCGATGGTGGCCTCGGACCAGCCGAATTTGGCGATCCCCCAGAACGACCAGACCGCCGGATAGACCGCCGAGCCAAAGAAATAGAGCGCATAGATCGTCACCAGCCCCAGCACGCCGGGATGGCGGCGAAACACCGTCAGCATCCCCAGCGGGTTGGCCTCGCGCCAGACCAGCGCCCGGCGACGTTCCGGCGGCAGGGTCTCGGGCAGGGCAAAAAGCCCGTAGAGGAAGTTGAGCGCCGCAAACCCCGCCGCCACCCAAAACGGCACCCGCGCGCCGAACTGCCCCAAAAGCCCGCCAATCGCCGGGCCCAGCACAAAGCCCAGCCCCAGCGCCGCGCCCAAAAGCCCAAAGGCCCGCGCCCGGCCCTCGGGCGGGGTGAAATCGGCCAGATAGGCATTGGCGATCACATGCGAGGCGCCGCAAAGCCCGGCAATGATCCGCCCGGCAAAGAGCCATGCAAGGCTCGGCGCCAGCGCGTAAAGGATATAGTCGAGCACAAGCCCGCCAATTGCCAGCAGCAGCACGGGGCGACGCCCGAAGCGGTCCGACAGCGCCCCCATCAGCGGCGCAAAGAGGAATTGCGCCAGCGAATAGGCGGCAAAGAGCCAGCCGCCGATCTGCGCGGCATCGTGCAGCCCCAGATGACCGACATCCTCGATCAGCCGCGGCACCACCGGCAGGATCAGCCCCACCCCCGCCATGTCGATGAACACGACCAGCAGAATGAAGGCGGTGGCGCGGCGGGGATGAACCGGAGCCATGGCCTAGCGCGGCAGCAGACGGTGCACAAGCGCGGGCAGATCGGCATAGCTGTGCAACAGCGCCTGCGGCGCCAGCCGCTCGATCCCGTGCCCTTCGGGGCCAAAGGTGACCAGCGCACAGGGCACGCCGGCGGCCTGCGCGGTCTGCACATCGGTCACCGTATCGCCCAGCAGAACCGAGCGCGCCACCTGCCCGCCGGCCCGCGCCACCGCCGCCAGATAGGGCGCGGGGTCGGGCTTGCGGCTGGGCAGCGTATCGGCGCCGACCAGCGCATCAAAAAGCGCGGCCACGCCCAGTTCATCGAGCAATTGCCGCGCCAGCGCCTCGGGCTTGTTGGTGCAGATCGCGGTGCGATAGCCCTGCGTGCGCAGCGTTGCCACCGCCCCCGCCGCACCGGGGTATAGCCGGGTATGGGTGGCGATGGCGCCCTGATAGGCGCGCAGCAGAATCGGATAATCGGCCTCGGCCAGGGCTTCGGCGCCGGGCAGGTGCAGCCGCTGATAGCCCAGCCGCAGCATCGCCCGCCCGCCCTGAAATGCGGTCAGCGCATCGGCCACCGGATCGAGCCGCACCCCCATGTGGCGCGCCGCGAAACAGGCATTGGCGGCCGCGATCAGATCGGCCGAGGTATCGGCCAGCGTGCCATCGAGATCAAAAACCACCGTTGCCATCGCCCTGCCCTCGCCCGCCCTGTTACGACCCCGAAAGATTGCGTGATCCCCGACCCCTTGCGGGCCGGTGTGGTATGGGTAAAACAGCCACGAGCAGAAGAAAAGGCATTCCCATGGCAATCGCGCTTGTTGTTCTCGCCGCCGGTCAAGGCACCCGCATGAATTCCGACCTGCCCAAGGTGCTGCACCGGCTGGGGGCGGCGCCGCTTCTGGCCCATGCGCTGGCGGCGGGCCAGAGCCTTGCGCCCGAACGGGTGGTGGTGGTGGCGGGCCATGGCGCCGATCTGGTCACCATGGCGGTGGCGCGGCTCGAACCCGAGGCCCGGATTGCGTTGCAGCACGAACAGCTTGGCACCGGCCATGCGGTGGCGCAGGCGCTGATGGAACTGGGCGATTTCGAGGGCCGGGTGGTGGTGCTTTACGGCGACACGCCCTTTCTTGCGCCCGCCACGCTCGAGGCGCTGGCGGCCAGCACCGCCGATGTGACCGTGCTGGGGTTCGAGGCCGCCGATCCGGGCCGCTACGGGCGGCTGATCCTTGAGGCGGGCCGGCTGCAACGGATCGTCGAGCACCGCGATGCCACGCCCGAAGAACGCGCGGTAACGCTTTGCAATTCCGGCGTTATCTGCTGCGATTCCAGCCTGCTTTCGCTGCTGGTGCGGGATCTGTCCAATGACAATGCGGCGGGCGAATACTACCTGACCGATATCGTCGCCGGGGCGGTGGCACGCGGGTTGGTGGCGGCGGTCGTCACCTGCCCCGAGGCCGAGACGCTGGGCATCAACACCCGAACGGAGCTGGCCCGCGCCGAGGCGCTGTTTCAGGCCCGCGCCCGCGCCGAGGCGCTGGAAAACGGGGTGAGCATGGTGGACCCGGAAACCGTCTATTTCGCGCTTGATACCTGGGTCGGGCGCGATGTGGTGCTGGGGCCGAATGTGGTCTTTGGCCCCGGGGTGACGATCGAAAGCGGCGCCACGATCGAGGCGTTTTGCCACCTCGAGGGCTGCCACATCTCGCGCGGGGCCACGGTGGGGCCCTTTGCCCGGCTGCGCCCCGGCGCCGAACTGGCCGAGGATGTGCATATCGGCAATTTCGTCGAGGTGAAGAATTCGATTTTGGGCGAAGGCGTGAAGGTCGGCCACCTGAGCTATCTGGGCGATGCCGATGTCGGCGAAGGCACCAATATCGGCGCCGGCACCGTGACCTGCAATTATGACGGCGTGTTCAAGCACCGCACCACCATTGGCGCCAATGCCTTCATCGGCTCCGATACCATGCTGGTCGCCCCGGTCACGGTGGGCGATGGCGCGCTGACCGGCTCCGGCTCGACAATCACCGAAAACGTGCCGGCGGGGGCGATTGCGCTTGGCCGCGCCAAGCAGGTCAACCGCGAGGGCCTTGCGGTGAAGCTCTTCGAGATCTTGCGGGCGAAAAAAGCTAATCTCAAGAAAGGCTCGTAAATGTGCGGAATCATTGGCGTTCTTGGCAGTCACGAGGTGGCGCCGCTGCTGGTGGAAAGCCTCAAGCGGCTGGAATACCGCGGCTATGATTCGGCGGGCATCGCCACGGTCAACGGCGGGCGGCTGGACCGGCGCCGGGCGGTGGGC
>CAZPWV010000155.1:0-5736 GCA_964590825.1 uncultured Rhodobacter sp.
TGGCGCTGTGTCACAGCAGGGTGGTGGCGTGTTTCCGCGCAACCGGGGCCGAATCATCGGCGGGATCCGGCCGTTTTCGGGCTGGGCCGGCTTTGGCGCGGTAAAAACCGGGGGCTGGGCGGGAAATCGCCGCCATTTGCGCAAAAGAATGGCGTTGCGGGGTGCAAAACGCGGGTTTTGCGCCCTCCTGCGGCGATGCGCCGCGCGGGGGGCGTGCAGAGGGTCGCGTCGCGGGCAAACTTGCGGCATTCTGGCGTCAGCGCCGATTCCAGCAGGAGATCGCCATGCCGCTTCGCCCCTTTCCCTTTCTCACCGCACCACACCGACCCGTCCCCGACCGGCTGGCGGCGCAGGGCCCGGTCTGGGTGGCGCTGGCGCTGGGCCTTGCGCTTGCGGCGCCCGGACCTTTGGCGGCGCAGGGCCAGCCCGCCGGAAACAATCCGGATCTGGCGCCGAGCGCCGCCAGCGATGGCTGGGTGCTGGAGCGGCGCGCCGCCAGCACTGGCGAGCCGGCGGCGCTGATCCTGTCGCGGGTGTCGCAGGCGCCGGTGCCCGACCTGCTCGATGGCGCCGCCCCGGCCGAGCTGAGCGTGACCTGCGCCGACAACCGCACCAGTCTGCGGCTGCGGTTGCCGGGCAATGTGCTGGGCGAGGCGAGCGCCTACGGCACGGTGCAACTGGCGCTGGATGGCACCCCGGCCGCGCCGGTGGCGATGCGCAAGGCCGAGGGCGATGACACGCTTGGGGTCTTGCTGGGGGCGCAGGCGGTGCCGCTGGTATCGCGGCTGAGCCGGGGCGAAACGGCGCGGTTCGAGGTGCTGGCGCTGGACGACCGCCCGCGGCTGGCCGAATTCGCGCTGACCGGGCTGGCGCAGGCGCTGGCCCCGCTGCGGCAGGCCTGCAACTGGTAACCGCCGGGCCAGGGGGCGCGCGGGCCGGGCGAAATCAGGCCGGCAGGCCGGAGCCGCGGGCCGCCTTGGGCGTGGCCCCGGCAGGGACAAGGTAGCTTTGCGGGTCATAGCCGAAGGTTTCGAAATCGGCGCGGTAGAACTGATGGATCAAGGCTGCGGTGGCCGGGTCGATGCCCAGCGCCAGCGGGGTCGAGGCATTGGTGCGGGGCAATTCTGCCGGCGGCGGCAGCCCGCCCAGCGCGCTGAGCCGGGCGATCAGCGCCGGTTGCTGGTCTTCGAGCCGGAACGCCTCGGTGCCGGCAATGCGAAACGCCACCTGCGGGCGCAGATGGTTGGAATAGAGATAGGGGTTGCGGTCATAGCGCGACAGGCTGCGCCGCACCCACAGCGCGAAACCGGGCCGGGGCAGCAGCCGCCAGGGCCATTTGCGATGCCCCATCCGATAGTTGTATTCGCTCAGCAGCCGCCAATAGGGATTGCGCGGCACGCAAAAGGAATAGTCAAAGAAACCCGGCGCGAAGAGTTGCTCGATCAGCGCGCCATGAAAATGCTGCGGCACGCAGGGCAGCCCGATGCGGTTGTAGCGCAGCCGGAACGACTCGGGGCCATGCGCCGACAGCCAGGTCTCGATCGAGGTGCCCCCGGCCTTGGGAATATGCAGGAACAAGATGGTCTTGCCGTTCAGGCGAAAGATCGGCATCGGCGCTCCTTTCGTGTCAGCGCGGTGTCTTGTGGCGCCAGCGGCTCAGCCGGCGCAACGGTTTGAACAGGCTCAGCAGCGGTTCGAGTTCCGGCCCGAGCCGGTGCGGCACGAACAGCAGCAGTGCCAGAAAGATCCCCAGGCTCAGCCCCGATAGCGTCAGCAGGCTCAGCAGCGCCGGCGCCCCGAGCGCCAAAAGCCCTTGCCGCGCCGCCCAAAGGAGCAGCGCATAAAGCCCGCCCCATCCGCCGTGGCGTGCGAGCGCCGCAAGGCCGGGGCGCAGGCTCATGCCGTAGCGCCGCCGCACCAGCCACAGCCCGGAGCCAAAGCACAGCGCCACCGCCACCGCCACCCCCGTCGCCACCCCCGGCAGCCCCGCGAACTGCCCCGCCCAGGCCCCCGCCAGCACCAGCCCCGCATAGCCCCATTGCCAGGCCGCATTCAGATAGACATGCCCCGCCGCGCGCATCAGCGTGCCGATGAACTTGTAGGCGGTGCGGAACATCAGCGTGGTGACAAGGATCTGGAAGGGCAGCACCGCCGCCCCCCATTGCGGCCCCATCAGCACGGCGATCACCTCGGGCCCGGCCACCACCAGCAGCACCGAAGCCGGGATCTGCGTCAGGGCGGTCAGCCCGAGGGTCAGGTTGAAGGCCCGCGCCAGCCGCTCGGGTTCGCGCTGGACCGTGGCAAGGGCGGGAAACAGCACCTTGTCGGCCATGTTGCCCACCAGATTGGCGGGCTGGGCCAACAGCAGATAGGCGCGGGAGTAATAGCCCAGCGCCGCCGGCCCGAGCCAGCGCCCGACGACGAAATAATCAAGGTTGAGCGCGCAGTAATTGCCGATCTGGGTCAGGGTCACGCCAAAGCCGAAACGGAACATCTCGCGCATCCGCGCCAGATCGAAGCCGGGGCGCAGCGGGTAGCCGGCGAAATGCAGGTTCATCGCCGATTGCAGCACGATCTGCGCGATCTGCCCCCAGACCAGCGCCCAGCCGCCAAACCCCAGCCGCGCCAGCGTGATGGCAACGCTTGCATAGCCAAAGAGATAGGAGGCGACGGCAATCACCGCCAGCGTGCGAAAGCGCATCTGCCGCTGCAGCAGCGCCTCGCTGACCAGCCCCAGGCCCTGCGCCACGAACAGCACCGAAAACACCTGAATATACCGGGCCAGCCCGGCAATGGCATAGAGCCGCTCGATCGGCCCGGCCAGCGCGTAAACCAGCGCCGTGGCCAGCGCCCCGGCCAGCAATGTGGCGGTGGTTCCGGCGCGGATATGCGCGGGGGTGAGGCTCTCGACCTGCACGATCGCCGGGGCGATGCCGATCTTGCCAAAGACCTCGGCCAGCGAGACCACCGTCAGCGCGGCGCTGACCAGGCCGAATTCGGCGGGGACCAGAAGCCGTGCCAGCACCATCAAGACGATGATCTTGAGCAGCGACTGCACCCCCCCGCCCGAGAACATCCACAGGAAGTTCTGCATCGAGCTTTGGCCCAGCCCGCTCTTGGGCATCGCATCTAGGCCAAGTGATTCGCTCATTCGGCGGCTCCTGCTGTGTTGGCAATGCGGTAGTTTGACCCATTTCCGCGGCAAAACTGACTGAATTTCGGGCGAAGCCGCAGAAATCCGCCCCCGGTGCGGAAAAATGCATCTCTTTGATACATAAATTATGCACGGCAGTTGCGACATTGCCCTGACAGGCCGATGCTTTCGGCATTCAGGGGAAAGAAGCGCTCACCATGGTTTCGGACATCATTCCGCAAACCGGCGCGGCGCACGGGATGACAGACATTCCGGCTGCGGTGTCGGAGCCGTTTGGGGGCCTGTCGGGGGGCGGCGCCTCTTGCGGGGGGCTGCGGGCCGGGCAGGCCACGGCCCGGCTCTGGTTTTATATCGCGTCGCTCGCCGGGGGCGGGGCCGAACGCGTCTTTGTGCGTCTGGCCAATCATTTCGTCGCCCATGGCCAGCCGGTGCGGCTGGTGGTCAACCGTGCCGAGGGGCCGATTGCCGCGCTGCTCGATCCGCGGGTGGATCTGCATGTGCTGGGGGTGCGCCGTGCCCATGCCGCGCTGCCCCGGCTGGCTGCGCTGTTGCGCCGCGACCGCCCCGAGGCGCTGATTTCGGCGCTGACCACGACCAATCTTGTGGCGATTGCGGCGGTGCGGGCGGCGGGGATCCTTGCGCCGAGGGCACGGCTTCTGGTGTGCGAGCGCAACCAGTTTTCCACCACATCGGCGCGGATGATCCGGCCCAAGCGGGTGCTGGTGCGCTGGGCGGTGCGGCATGGCTACCCGCTTGCCGATGCGATCAGCGGCAATGCCGATGGCGTGGTCGAGGATCTGGCGCTGCGCACCGGGCTGGCGCGGAACCGGCTGGTGATGGTGCCCAATCCTGCCCCCGAGGCCGCGCAGATTGCCGCCGCCCGTGCCGCGCCGCCACCGCATCCGTGGCTGGTGGGGCCAGAACCGGGACCAGAACCGGGACCAGAACCGGGGCCAGAACCGGGACCAGTGCTGGGGCCAGTGGCGGTGGCGATGGGGCGGCTGGTGGCGCAAAAGGACTATCCCACGCTGCTGCAGGCGCTGGCGGCCTGCCCGCCGGTGCTGCGGCTGATCGTGCTGGGCGAGGGCCCCGAGGAGGCGCGGCTGAAGGCGCTGGCGGCGCGGCTGGGGCTGGCCGGGCGGGTCGATTTTGTCGGTTTCCGGATGAACCGCTTCGATTATCTTGTCCGGGCCTCGGTCTATGTGCTGTCGTCGCGCACCGAGGGGTTTCCCAATGCGCTGATCGAGGCGGTGGCCTGCGGGGTGCCCTGTGTTGCCACCGATTGCGCCGGCGCGGGGCCGCGGCAAATTCTGGGCGCGGCGCTGCCCGAGGCGCTGGTGGCGGTGGGGGACAGCGCGGCGATGGCGCGGGCGATGACGCAGATGTGCACCGCCCCCCCCCCGTCGGCACAGATCGAGGCGATTGCCCGGAATTTTCACGACATGGTGCTGTCATGACGGCGGCGGCACCACGGGCTGCGGGCAATGGTTGGGCCGGGGTTTTCGCCGGGGTTCCGGCGGCGGCGGTGGCGCTGGCGGGGTTGTTTTTCATGACCGGTTCGCTGGTGGTGACGCTGACCCCCGAGGGGGCTGCGGGATCGGCCAGAGTGCAGGCGCTGGGGGTGCTGTTCGGCGCGGCCGGCGCGGTCGGGCTGATGGCGCGGCGTGGCGCGCTGAACCGGGTGGTGCAGCTTTACTGGCCGGCGCTGCTGGGTCCGGCGCTGGCGGTGGCCTCGCTGCTGTGGTCGGTCGAGCCGGACTTGACGCTGCGCCGGGCCGGGGCGCTGGTGCTCAGCACGATCTTCGGGCTGTGGCTGGCCGAGCGGTTCAGCCGCCGCGGGCTTTTTGCCCTGCTGGTGGCGGCGGCGGGGCTGACGGTGGCGGCCAATCTGGCCACGGTGGTGCTGCGCCCCGAGGTCGGGCTGCATCAGGCCTTTGACGCGCTGGGCGACGAGGCGGCCCATGCCGGCGAATGGCGCGGCCTGTTCTTTCACAAGAACGATTTTGGCCGGATGATGGCGCTGTGTCTGACGGTGTTTCTGGTGGCGCTGGTGCTGCGGCCGGGCTGGCGCTGGGTTCTGCTGCCGGCGGCGGCGGCGGCGCTGGCGGGGGTGCTGGGCTCGGGCTCGGGGCAGGCGGTGCTGCTGAGCGTGGTGCTGGGCGCGGTGATTGCGCTGGCGGTGCGGATGCGGCGGGCAAGTGCGCGGGGCCGGGCGATGGCGGTGGTGGTGGCGGTGCCGCTGGCGGCTTTCGCGGCGCTGATCTGGCCGCTGGTCTTTGCCACGGTGCTGCACTGGCTGGGCAAGGATGCGACGCTGACCGGGCGCACCGAGATCTGGGCCGGGGTGCTGGCGGCGCAGCGCGGCAATCTGGCGCTGGGCGGGGGGTTTGGCGCGGGTTGGGATCTGGTGGGCGACCGGCTTTATGCGCTGACGGCAATTGCGGTGGGTCATGCCCACAACGGCTATCTGGATCTGATGACCGATCTGGGCGTGCTGGGGCTGGGGCTGATGCTGGCGGTGAGCCTGTTCGTGCTGCGGCTGAGCCTGCGGGCCTGGATGCAGGGGCTGGCGCCGGAAACCG